>JAGZEG010000014.1 GCA_018368455.1 Coriobacteriia bacterium | reverse complement strand
CCCGTACCGAACCCGGAAGTTAAGCCCGTGGGCGCCGAGAGTACTGCGGCCGCAGGGCCGCGGGAGGGTAGGGCGCCGCCGGCTCGCGCGAGGCGCTTGCGAGAGGGCCTTTGAAATGAGCATATTGCTCGAGCTGGCGATTTTGGCCATGGGGGCACACCCGGTCCCGTACCGAACCCGGAAGTTAAGCCCATGAGTGCCGAGAGTACTGCGGCCGCAGGGCCGTGGAAGAGTAGGGCGTCGCCAGCTCGTGCAGTATGCTTTTCTTTTACCCGCCGACCTGCTGTGGTTGGCGGGTTTTTTGTTTTTTAATCGCTTTGCGGGTAATATCTCAGTAATAAATACTTAAGAATGACCCAACTTCATAGGTATCGATGTGCCCTTATTTCCACTTTAAACTTTCTTTCAGATTCGTGATGGACTCGGGAGCGGTTCCCGGGTTTTCGTCTGCAGGGAGCGGGCGAATCAGGGAGGAAGGGGTTTGGAAAATGCTCAAGCGTAAGGGTATGGCGTTGGTCTCATCGGCCATTGCGGCCTCTATGATCGCTCTGGCTTGCGGCTCCGTTGTCGCAGTGGCAAGCGATGATTCCAAGGCTGCCGATGTGGCTGCATCACAGTCCTCGAAGGCTTCTTCGACGTTCGAAGGTGCAACGCCTGGCACGACCATCTCGATGAACGAGTGGAAGGTTGCTCACCCTGACGAGTACGCTTCGTTTGCGACGACAGGCTGGGATGTCGATGCCAACAAGCGTGCAGGTCACTACAACATGCTGAGCAACATGCTGCTTCTCGACCACGCCGATCTCTCCTGCGTCTCCTGCAAGACGACGGCGTACAACGATCTCTCGCAGAAGTATGAGGCTGGCACCCCGCTGCGCGACATGGCAGGTGACATTGAGTCGTTCTGGGATTGCACGGTCTGTCACGAGGATCCTGAGTCGCTTGAGCTTCGTGTTGGCCTTGCTTCTTTCAATCCCAAGTGGGAAAAGCTCGCTGCTAACGAGGATGACATTCCTCTTGAGACCCTGTTGTGTGGTCAGTGCCATCGTGCGTATACCGATGGACTTGGCGTTGAGGTCAACCATGGGGAGCGCTTGGTCGAGAAGGGCAAGTTTGACGAGGCCAAGGGCGTTACGACGGCTTCTGCTGGCCATCCCGACATTGAGGTCTTCTATCAGAGCACACACGCCGACCTTGGTCTGACCTGCGTTGACTGTCACATGCCTACCGTCATCAATGAGACGGGCGCTGAGTTCACGAGTCACAATTCCTCCGGGTCTGTGCTCGAGAGCGTAGACGCGCTCGAGACCTGCCTATCGTGCCACAGCGCCCAGGGAGTCGAGGACGCCGCCGGGATGCGCGACTTCGTGCTCCAGGCTCAGAAGGAGCTCTCGGATGCGGGCGCGCAGGCGCAGAGCCGTATCGACGAGCTTGGTGCTCTGCTCGAGGAGGCAACGGCGGCTGGAACTGAGTCTGAGGAGCTTGACCAGGCGCGTGACCTGTACTCGCGTGCGTCTTTCGATCTGAGCTATGTCGGTGGTTCGAAGGCCATTGGTATCAAGGTTGCCCACGACCCCGTTGAGCTTCATGAGCTTGTTGCCGAGGCCGAGGGGCTGGCCCAACAGGGCATCGACCTTCTCGCCTAGCGAACGCTAGCCCATCTTTAGATTGATCTCCTATGGCAGGCGAGCTTGCAGACCGGCAGGCTCGTCTGTCTGCTTTCGGCCCCTTGCGCTACCGAAAGGCATGCGATGCGATGGACGGCGCGTGACATAACCGCTACCCTTTCCCATAATGCGCCACGGTATTCGCACGAAGGGGAGAGGGCCATGAAGGTCATGTTTGCTGACGATGACGCCGATCTGCGTGCCGTCGTTGAGCGGGTCATGGTCGAGGACGGCTATGCGTTTTGCAGTGCTTCGGATGGGGCTGAGGCTCTTAGCCTGTTTGACAAGGAGAGGCCCGACCTCGTTATCCTGGACATTGCCATGCCGGGTGTGGACGGCTTTGAAGTGTGCCAGCGCCTGCGCAAACGTGGCGTTCGCACTCCGGTCATCTTCCTTTCGGCGAAGGGGGACATTGTCGACAAAAGCGTCGGGTTTCGCTCGGGCTGCGACGATTACCTCACAAAGCCATTCAGTCCGCTTGAGCTCTCCCTGCGTGTTGAGGCGCTGCTCAGGCGTAGTGGCGCAGGCGAGGGAGGAGCTGTCGCGACCTTGCCTTGTGAAACTTTGCCCAGGGTTTCTCAGGGGCACATGCACATAGGTGAACTTGAGATCGACTTTGACGGCTATGAGGTGCTCGTAGACGGACGTCCGGCAAAGCTGACGTCCAAGGAGTTCGAGATTGTCGCGCTGCTCGCCTCCTCTGCGGGAAAGGTGTTCACGCGCGAGCAGATTCTCGAGCACATATGGGGCGAGACTGCGGGCATGGACCTGCGGAGCGTTACGGTGTTCGTGCGCAAGATCCGCGAGAAGATCGAGCCTGTCCCCTCCGAGCCCCGGTATCTCCTGACGGTATGGCGCGTGGGCTACAAGTTTGCGACGAGCTGAGGAATCACGGGGGCACATGATGGGCTCTGATGCACAGCAAAGCGCCACCGAAGCTCTTGTTCGACGGACGGTGCGCAAGTTCGCGGTATTCAGTTTCCTCATTATGGCCGTCGTGCTACTGGCCTTCGTCCTTCTGCTCAACGTGTGGTCGCGCACGTATAGCAACGCGCACATCGACGCGCGCTCGCGCTATCAGGTCGAGACGTTCGTCAACGAGCACCGCTCTTCAGATGGGCACACGTACGGGCTGTCGACGTCGTTCATCCCGGTCGTGTATATAGAGCTCGACGACGGCACGTTTCTCAACCTGCACCCGACCGACGACATCCCTCCGGCAGATCTCGCAACGTTGCTGGCGCGCGAGGTGACGCCCGGCGATTCGAGCGTCACGATCGACGGCCGCGTCTACCGCGTCCACTACGAACGAGAAGACGTAGACATACACGAGGGCGACGAGCTCTATCACGCAAGGGGCCTGCTGCTCCTGCGTGACATCTCGACGGAGACGGATCTCAGCGCGACGCTGGGGGAGATGAGCATTATCGCCTACCTTGTCAGCCTTGTGGCGATCGCCCCGATCGGCTACTTCATGGCGCGGCGCTCCGTCGTGCCCCTGCGCGACGCCTGGGAGCGTCAGCGCCAGTTCTCGGCAGACGCGTCGCACAAGCTCAAGACGCCGCTCGCCGTCATCCTTGCCAACGTGGAGATGGTGCTGCGCCATCCCGAGCACCGTGTGGCTGACGAGGCTTCGGCGCTTGAGGCGACGCTCGAGAACGCTGGCAAGATGCGCAACACGCTCGGCGACCTCCTGACGCTGACGCAGGTTGAGGACGGGATAGCCGACCACATGGATACGGTTGTCGACCTGGGAGACGTAGCTGAACAGCTCTATGAGGATCTTGGCCAGCTTGCTGCGAAAAAGGGCGTGCGTCTTGAGATCGGCACGGACCGGGGCGCCCTCGTGCTCGGGGACCAGGATCGTCTCGAGGAGATGACCACCGTGTTCATCGAAAACGCGATCCACTATACGCCGAGCGGGGGAGAAGTCTCTGTCGACTGCCGGCCCGTGGGGAAGCACGTGGTGCTCACGGTCTGCGACACTGGCATGGGCATGGACGCCCAGACTATCGCCCACGTGTTCGACCGCTTCTATCGAGCCGATGAGGCGCGCGACGCAAATCCGCAGGGTACGGGGCTGGGTTTGCCCATCGCGCAGTGGATCGTCGAGCGTCACGGTGGCCGCATCGAGATTGTAAGCAAGCCGGGCGAGGGGACGACTGTGCGTGTTCTGCTGCCGCTGCACACTGCGTAGCGCCGCCTTGTCGTTTTATGGCATCCCTCCCCGGTTCGTTCGAAGGCGAGGGTGCGGGGTATGCTACAGTCCGGAGGATGTACCAGGCCCTCACATTCCGATCGCTTATGAGTAGGGGAGCTGAACATGGCTGAAGAAAAGGTCGCCATCGACAAGGAGAAAGTCGCCCAGATCATCGAGGTCATGGCCGAGGCGCTGCAGGCTGACGGCGGTGACATCGAGCTCATCGGTGTTGATGACGACGGCGTCGTGTCCGTCGAACTTACAGGGGCGTGCGCCGGCTGCTCCATGTCCGACTACGACCTCTCCATGGGTGTCGAGCGCATCCTTAAGGAGCGCGTCCCGGGCATTACGCGCGTTCAGGCCATCTAGCGCTCTCCCAAGGAGGTGCTCCCCATGGTTCTTTCCGACCACTCCATCAAAGAGGAGATCGCTTCCGGGCGTATCGTCATCGATCCCTTTGAGGCGTCGTTTGTCCAACCGTCGAGCGTTGATCTGCGCCTTGGCAGCGATTTTCGCGTGTTCGAGTACTCGCAGCACCCCTTTATTGACCCGCTTGCTCAGGGCATGGACTACACGAAGCACGTCGCCATCGCTGAGGGCGGATCGTTCGTGCTGCACCCGGGCGAGTTCGCCCTGGGTACGACGCTCGAGCGCGTCTCCATTCCCGACAACATCGTCGGGCGTCTCGAAGGCAAGTCGACGCTTGGTCGCCTCGGTCTCATGATTCACTCGACTGCCGGATATGTCGACCCGGGTTGGGACGGCTTCCTCACGCTCGAGCTCGCCAACGTTGCCAATCTGCCCATCCTGCTCTATCCGGGCATGCGCATCGGCCAGATCTCGTTCACGTACATGTCCACGCCTGTCGACGTGCCCTATGGCTCGCCTGAGCTCGGGAGCCACTACCAGGGCCAGGTTGGTGCCACCCCGTCCCGCTTGCTTACGAGAGAGGTGTCGGCATGAGGGATGCTGTAGAGGCGTGCTCCGCTTCCCCAACGGATCGCGAGGCGTCGGTGCGCTGCTGGGAGGTGCGCGGCTGCTCGGGCGTTCGCGGCCTGGCCGACCCTATGATCGAGGAGTGCCCCCACGCTCGCGAGGACTGCTACTCGCCGTGTCCTATCGACTGTGTGTACGCCGCGCGCTGCCCCCGTCCCTGGCACAAGGTGGCAACCTCTGTCGATCTTCTGCTCGACGTGACGGTCGATCGCACGGCTGCGCTCAAGAAGGCGTGCCAGGTCTGCGAACACTTCCTGACGTACGGGCCGCGCGTCGGAGCCGACGGCTCGGTTGCACACGAGCTGCCTGATCGCGCGACGGGCGAGGACGGCCGCGTGACGGTTCACTTCTTCTAGTCTCCGGGGAAGCTGACGGTAGGAAGCTGAGAGGAACCCTCACCGTGCTCAACGATATCTTCCAATCGCTCGATCCCATCGCCTTCACGGTGGGTCCGTTTGCCGTGCGCTGGTATGGGCTTGCCTACCTCGCCGGCTTCTTCTGCGCAGGCCTCGTTCTCTATCTCGTCAGCCGTCACTGGAAGCTCAAGCTGCGTGGCGATGACGTGCTGATGGTCGTCGTCGGTGTGGCCTTTGGCGTCATCGTCGGCGCGCGTCTGTTCTACGTGCTCTTCTATAACCTGCCGTACTACCTTGCGCACCCGGGGCACATCCTCATGTTCGTCGAGGGGGGCATGTCGTTCCACGGTGGGCTCGTGGGCGCACTCGTTGGCGGGTACATCGCCTGCCGGGCGCTGCGGCTGTCGTTCGTGACGATGGCCGACCTCGCCTCCATCGGGGCGCCGCTCGGCCTGTTCTTCGGGCGTCTCGCGAACTTTGTGAACGGGGAGCTGTGGGGTAAGCCGACCGACGTGCCGTGGGCGGTAGCGTTCCCGTCCGGTGGCGGCGTCATGCGACACCCCTCCCAGCTGTACGAGGCGGTTCTCGAGGGGATCGTCATCTTCGTCGTGCTCATCGTGCTGGCGCGGCGCGTCCCGCCGAGGCCACAGGGGACGTTCATCGGGACGTTTCTGACGCTCTACGGCACGTTTCGCTTCCTCATCGAGTTCGTGCGCGTTCCCGACGCCCAGCTCGGATATCTGCTGGGGCCGATCACGATGGGCCAGCTCCTCAGCCTGCCCCTCGTTGCTGCCGGCATCGCCATTCTCGTCGTGGCACACAGACGGGCGCGACCACAGTCGCTGACGCCGACGCCGAGGTAGCCACAGCTTGTGTGGCGGAGTCCCGAAATCCGAGAAAACGTCTCTATACGCGCGCGCTCGGGGCGTTCGTTTTGGTAAAGTGCGTTCGGTATGCTGCGGGGCGCGACGGAGCCGTGCCGAAGAGCAGCAATACGCCGCGTCATCATGAAGGACTCAGTTTCTTAAGGAGCATTGCATGTCCGGACACTCCAAGTGGGCTACCACCAAGCATCGCAAGTTCGCCCAGGATGCGAAGCGCTCGGCCCTGTTCTCGAAGCTCTCGCGCATCATCACCGTTGCCGCGCGCACCGGTGGCGATCCCAACCCCGAGAACAACTTTGCCCTTGCGGCCGCCGTCGAGAAGGCTCGCCTCAACTCGATGCCCAAGGACAAGATCGACGCCGCCATCAAGAAGGCGTCCGGCTCCGGCTCCGATGCCGCGAACTTCTCCGAGGTCACGTACGAGGGCTATGGTCCGGCAGGCGTGGCCGTGTACGTCGATTGCCTGACGGACAACAAGAACCGCACCGCCGCTGACGTTCGCTCCGCGTTCACGCATGCGGGCGGCTCGCTCGGCACGACCGGCTCTGTTGCGTTCCAGTTCGAGCGCAAGGGCGAGATCGTCGTCGAGAAGATCATTAAGTCCGATGACAAGAAGGTCGCCGACCGCGTGAACGCCAACGACGAGGACGAGTTCATGCTCGCCGTCGCCGAGGCCGGTGCCGAGGACTACGAGGACAACGAGGACTCGTGGACGGTCTGGACGGCCTACGACAAGATGCAGGATGTCCAGAAGGGCCTGGAGGCTCAGGGCATCGAGGTCAAGGGCTCCGAGCTCACGATGGTTCCCACGACGCCGACGAGCGTGACGCCCGCCGACGCCAAGAAGGTCATGCGCCTCATCGACCGCCTCGAGGAGCTCGATGACGTGCAGAACGTCTATCACACGATGGACATGACCGACGAGATCGCCGAGGCTCTCGAGGCCGACGAGTAAGGCTGTCTCCACACAGGGGTGCTGCTGACGGGGCGCTGTCCATGGGGGCGGCGCCCCGTTTTCGTTAGAAGACGGGCAAGCTCTCGTGAAGGCGGGCGTTTCGTGCGACAGGCGGGGTACAATGGACTCATGCACGGGTTCATTGTCCGCTTGCTCTGCCAGAGAGCCATGTGGAAAGCGGTGACCTGCTTCGATGTCGGTGCGTCTATGGCCAAAGGAGCTGCTATGAGCACATTCAAGCGCGTGTTCATGATCGCCTATCTCGTCTGCTCGCTTGTCGTCATCGTCCTGTTCACGCTCGCGCTTGTGCTGCCGGGCGGCAGCGCGATGATGTCGTTCCTGCACGGCTGCGCGCCGCTTGCCGTGCTGCTCATCCTCGCTCTGCTCATCGACCTCGTCGGCCTTGTGGCGTACACCGGCGTTGCCCTCGTCGTGTCCATCACGCGCGCGACGGCGCGGTTGCGTGCGACTGAGGCGGGGGAGATCTTCATCGAGAAGAGCGCCCTCGTTTCGACAGCGAGCCGCGCGCTCGAGCAGGTGGGCGACGTGACGCTGCAGGGCCTGGACGTCGACGTCGTCCCGCGCGGCGACTCGGCGCTCATCTACGCGCGCGTCACGGTCACGCCGCTGGGCACCGGTTCGCTCATGGCGCTGGCAAGTCGCATCCAGGACATCACAAAGCGCGCGCTCGAGGCGTTTACGGAGCACGAGGTACGCTACGTGTCCGTGAACTTCGTCGAACCGCGCCGCCACGGGGAGGCGATGAGCGCTGGTTCCGAGGCATATGAGCCCGTTTCTGTCGCGGCTTCGCCCGTTGCCGCACAGGCCGCTGCCCCCGAGACGCCTGCTACTCCGCGCGCCGACGTCAGCGAGCCGGCCGTTCCGGCAGATAGCGACACATGGCAGCCGGCGACAGAGCCTGCGTCTACGGCCGCGGCCGAGAAGAAGCCGTCGCTGTGGGATCGCGCTCGGGCGAAGGCCTCGGGGCTGCGCAGCCGCCTCGACGCGGAGGACGTTGTGGAGACGAGGGCCGAGGTCGTGCCCGACGCTCCCGCCGATCCGGTGGATGTCGAGCCGCACGGTACCGACGAGCCGGACAAGGCGACGTGGGTGTTCTCGGGCGACACGGCGCGCGATGACGATCGCGTGAACTGCGGCGCCGATGAGCCCTCCACGGATGAGACTCCCTCGTCTGGCAAGGGCGCGACGCTCTAGTATCATACGCACGAACGGAGCGCGGTGCGGGCGCGTCTGCCCCGCCGAGCCATGCGACCGGCCCGCGCGCAGAGCGTGAGGCCGGCCTTTTTCGACCGCAGCTGACCGGGCACCGCTGAGAAGGGGCCCATGCGAAGGGAGCCGCTGCCATGGCGGACAACGAGCTGATGAACGGCCGCAACGAGGACGTGACGAACGACATAGAGCCCCTCGGCGACAAGGGCGACGACACGAGCACGCTCGCCATCGACTCCGACGTCGTCGAGAAGATCGTTGCCATCACCTGCCGCTCCGTCGACGGCATCCTGCAGATGAAGGGCAACTTCCTGACATCCATCCAGGAGGGCTTCGGCGGTACGGACATCACGAAGGGCGTGCAGGTCGAGATGGTGGGCGACGACGCCTGCACCGTCAACGTTTCCATCATCATGGAGTACGGTAAGTCGGCCAAGAAGATCTTCTCCGAGCTGCACGACCGCATCACGGAGAAGATCACCGACATGACGGGCCTGCGCGTGAACGCAGTCAACGTGCGCGTTGTCAACGTCATGACGCGCGAGGAGCTTGATGGCGGCCGTCGTCCCGACAAGAAGACGAAGGACCGCGACCGCGCTGAGAAGGGGAAGGACGGCGACGACGAGGCGACTCTCGCCGACGTTCCGACGGCCGAACTCGTCGAGCGCTTCGACGACCTACAGCGTGGCGTCTTCTCCTATCAGTACGCCCAGCAGGTCATCTCCTACGACGGCGAGACCGTCGGGCCGGAAAAGGGCGTCGCCGCCCGCAGCGAGGCCATCGGAGAACTTGCCGGCAGAGAGCACGAGGCAGCGTTCGGTCCGCAGGCTGTCGCCCTCGTGGGCGAGCTGGCGCGTCGTTCCGACGAGCTCGACGAGCTGCACAGCGCCGAGCTGCGTGTCTACCGCCGCGACGTCGACGAGATGGGGCGCATCCCGGCTCAGGAGTGCGCGGCGTTCTCTAAGCTGACGACTGAGGCCGTTGACGTGTGGAAGCGCGCCAAGGCAGCGAGCGACTACTCCCTGTTCGAGCCCTACGTCGAGCGCATCGTCGACTCGCTCAAGCGCCAGGCGGCTTACCTCGATTCGGATCGCGACCCGTACGATGTGTGGCTTGACCAGTACGAGCGCGGTATGGACCGTGCGGCAGTCGAGTCGTTCTTCGCGCAGGTGCAGGCCGGTATCGTGCCCGTCGTCGAGGCTATCCAGGCCAAGGGCTGGCAACCGGACGATAGCTTCCTGCACCGTCCCGTCCCGCTGGACCAGCAGCGAGAGCTGTGCCAGCGCATCGCGCCGATGATGGGGCTCGACACCGACGCCCTGGCTATGGGCGAGACGGAGCACCCGTTCACGGACGGCTTCTCCCACGGTGACGTGCGCATCGCGAACCACTTCTTCGAGAACAACGTGGCGTCGGCCGTGTTCTCCATGATCCACGAGGGCGGCCACGCCCTGTACGAGCAGGGTATCGACCCCGCGTATGACTACACGTGCCTGCGCGGCGGTGTGTCCATGGGCGTGCACGAGAGCCAGTCGCGCTTCATGGAGAACGTCGTGGCACGTTCCGAAGCGTTCTGCGCGGCGCTGCTGCCCGTCATGCAGCAGTGTTGCCCGGGTACGTTTGACGACGTGGACGCGCATGCCCTGTACGAGGCCGTCTGCCGCAGCGAGTGCTCGCTCATCCGCACGGAGGCCGACGAGCTCACGTACCCGCTGCACATTCTTGTGCGCTTCGAGGTCGAGAAGGCCCTGTTCGACGGCACGTGCACGGCGCACGACGCGCCGGCGCTGTGGAACGAGCTCATGAAGCGCTATCTGGGCGTTGACGTGCCCGACGACGCGCACGGCATCCTGCAGGACACGCACTGGTCGGGCGGCTCGTTCGCCTACTTCCCGTCCTATGCCATCGGCAGCGCCTACGCCGCCCAGCTCATGGACGTCATGCGCACGCAGGTCGACGTCGATGCCGCAGAGGCCGCCGGTGACCTGCGTCCCATCAATGCCTGGCTGCGCGAGCGCATTTGGCGCCACGGCAGCGCCAAGGACCCTGCGGAGCTCATCGAGGCCGCGTGCGGAGCGCCGTTCGACGCGTCTCACTACGTGGACTATCTCGTGAACAAGTATCAGGCGGTGTACGGCCTGTGAGCGTAAGGACGGGCACTGCGCGCGTCGTCGCGCTCGCCTGCGCCGGCGCGATGCGCGCCTTGGGCCGCAGCGCCACGACGCTGCCCGGGCGCGTGGCGCTCGGGCTCGACCCGCACCTCATCGCGGGGCTCGCGCCCAAGCTGGGCAAGGGCTCCATCGTTGTGTGCGGCACGAACGGCAAGACGACGACGAACAACGTGCTGGCCCAGGCCGTCGAGGCGAGCGGCGCTAGCGTGCTGTGCAACCGCGCCGGCGCGAACATGGAGTCGGGCGTCGCCACGGCACTCTTGCCGGGCAGCTCGGCGGACTGGGGCGTGTTCGAAAACGACGAGCTTTCAACAGTGCGCATCGTCCCCGAGCTGAAGCCGCGCTACCTTGTGCTGCTCAACCTGTTCCGTGATCAGCTTGATCGCTGCGGCGAGCTCGACCGAGTGCAGGACGTCATCGTACGAGCTCTTGCGGGCTCGCCCCAGACGACGCTGATCTACAACGGCGACGATCCGCTGTGCGAGGGCGTCGCGTCGCGCGCCCGCGCCGCCGGGTCGACGACACTGGCGTTCGGCATCGACGAGGACCTGCATCTTCCGTCCGACCGCGTGACGGGCGGGGCGTTCTGCCAGGTGTGTGGCGCGCCGTTGCGCTACGCCTATCGAGCCTACGGCCACCTCGGCGCCTATGCGTGCACGAGTGGGACGTGCGGCTTCGGCCGTCCCCACCTCGACTTCCGTGCGACGAGCGTGCAGGTGAGCGAGGACGGCGTCTCGTTTGACGCCTGTGGCCCCGACGGAGCACCCGTGCGCCTCACGGCGCGCTGGGGTGGCACTTATATGGTGTACAACTTGCTGGCTGCCTGGGCCGCTGCCCGCCTCGCTGGCGTGAGCGATGCGCAGTTCCAGGGCGTGCTCGACACGTACCACCCCGAGAACGGTCGCCTGCAACGTTTTGACGTCAACGGGCGGCGCGTGACGCTCAATCTGGCCAAGAACCCGACGGGCTTCAACCAGAACATGGCGCTGCTGCTGGCGGACGATGCGCCCAAGGCCGTCTACGTGTGCATCAACGACAACTACAACGACGGCAAGGACGTGTCGTGGCTGTGGGACGTCGACTTCGAGCGCATGGCGCAGGCTCGACCGCTGCGCGTGTTCGTGGGCGGGCACCGCGCCAACGACATGCAGGTACGCCTCAAGTATGCCGATGTGCATGCTGAGCTGGCAGATACGGTCGCCGAGGTCATTGCCGCGACGGAGGACCTGCCGTCGGACGTGCGCCTCTACGTGCTGACGAACTACTCGGCGCTGTGGCCCGCCAAGGCCGAGCTCGAAGGAATGGGGGAGAGCCTGTGAGCGCGCAGACGCTGAGGGGCGGTGCCGTCGACGCGGGACTGCCGCGCACGACGCTGCGCATCGCGCACCTCTTCCCGGAGCTGCTCAACCTGTATGGCGACGGCGGCAACATCATCACGCTGCGCAAGCGCTGCGTCTGGCGCGGCATTGACGTCGAGGTGCTGCCCGTGCACTTCGGTGAGCGCCCGTCGTTCGCCAACGTCGACATCGCGTTCATCGGCGGCGGCAGCGACCGCGAGCAGAAGATCGTGTGCGACCAGCTGCACGCCGTGGGCGACGAGCTGCGCTCCTACGTGGCCGACGACGGCGTGCTGCTTGCGGTGTGCGGCGGCTACCAGCTGCTCGGCCACAGCTACCTCATGGGCGACGAGAAGGTCGAGGGGCTCTCTCTCGTCGACCTCTACACGGACCGCGGGACGCCCCGCCTCATCGGCAACGTCATGATCGAGAGCGAGCTGCAGGACCGTCCCATCGTGGGCTACGAGAACCATGGCGGGCGCACGCACCTGGGCGCCGGCGTGCAGCCGCTCGGGCGCGTGCTCAAGGGCTTCGGCAACGACGGGGCGTCCGGGCAGGAGGGCTGCCTGTGGCGCAACGTCGTGGGCACGTACATCCACGGCCCGCTGCTGCCCAAGAACCCCGGCGTGGCGGACTGGCTCATCGCGCGCGCCCTTGAACGTCGCCTGGGCACGGCCGTGACGCTGCCGACGCTCGACGACGCGGCCGAGCTCGCGGCAAATGACGTCATGTGCGAGCGCCTGCGCAGGAACGAGGCATAGCGTGGCGGCCGAGCATGTGGGCGTCCTCGACTGGCCCGACGCTTATGCGCACTGCGAGCTGTGTCCCCGTCGCTGCGGCGTCGACAGGCTGGCGGGCCAGCTCGGCCGCTGCCGTGCCGACGCCCAGGTGTACGTCGCGCGTGCTGCCCTGCACTTCTGGGAGGAGCCCCCGCTGTCCGGGGAGCGCGGATCGGGCGCCATCTTCTTCTCGCACTGCCCGTTGGGCTGCGTCTTCTGCCAGAACGGCTCCATATCTGCGGGAGGCTTCGGCCTGTCGGTGAGTGTGGGGCGCCTGGCGCAGATGATGCTCGAGCTGCAGGGGCAGGGCGCGCACAACATCAACCTCGTGACGGCGACGCACTACGCGCCGCAGGTTCGCGTCGCCGTGCTGCAGGCGCGCGCCGCCGGTCTGAAGCTGCCTGTCGTCTACAACACGGCAGGTTACGAGCTGCCGCATGTCGTCGACGCCCTTGCCGACGTCGTGAACGTCTGGCTGCCCGATCTTAAGTACGCCTCTTCCGGCTTGGCTCGCAGCCTCTCGCTCGCGCCCGATTACCCTGCCGTGGCCCTCGACGCCATCGAGCGCATGGTCGAGCACGTCGAGGCGGCGGGAGGACGGCTTGTTGATGACGACGGCATCATGGAGCGGGGCGTCATCGTGCGGCACCTCGTGCTGCCTGGCCACGCCGACGACTCGTGCGCCGTGCTCGACGCCCTGTGGGCGCGCCTGGGCAACCGCGTCGACCTGTCCGTCATGAACCAGTACACGCCGCAGTGCGGCCCCCAGGGCGTCGCGGGCCACCCCGAGCTCGGCCGTCCCGTGAGCGATGACGAGTACGAGGCCGTGCTCGACCATGCCGACGAGCTGGGCTTCGAGACGATGTGGTGGCAGCAGGGCGGTACGGTGTCCGAGAGCTTCGTGCCGGAGTTCGACGCGACGGGCGTCGCCGGTCCCGAGCTGGGGGAGGGCCAGGGGGCCGAAAGCGGTGAGCGCCATGGCGCGTAGCACGGGCCACACGGCGGTCGTGCTGGCGGCAGTAGTGCTTGCCTGCCTGTTGCTGACGTGCGCCGTTCTCGCGGGGCCTCTCTGCGCCGCGACGGCGAGCGCGTCAGAGGCGAGCGGCCCCGATGACAGTGACGCGCCGTCCGAGCTCGCGGTCGCCCTCGACGACATCATGGCGGAGCGGGGGGACGACGCCCCCGCAACCGTCATCGTGGCGGACGCGGGCGGCGTTGTGGAGCAACGGCTGTACGGCACGACGGACGGTGCGACGCCCACGACAGGCGACGCCGTGTTCTCGTGGGGCCACGTCTCAGACGAGCTCGTGTGGGTCGCTGTCATGCAGCTTGTCGAGCAGGGGGAACTGCGCCTGGAAGACGCCGTCTCCTCGCGCCTGCCCGACGGCGTGACGCTGCCGCAGGGCTATGGATCGCTGACTCTGCTCGACCTCATGAACCACGCGACGGGCCTCAACGTGAGCCCAGCCATGGGCACGACAGAGGCCGAGGACATCGGCTCGTCGTCCATCGCCGCGCTGCTCGCGGGCTTCGACGTGCAGGGGGCGTTCGACATCGGCGAGCTTGTCGCATACTCGCCGTACAACGTGGCGCTCGCCGCTGCGGCTGTCGAGCAGGCGAGCGGCGAGGACATCTGCTCATACGTGCAGGAGCACATATTCGACGTGCTGGAGCTCAGCGACACCGCCGTCAAGGCGGGCGGTCGTCCCTCGCGCATGGCACGCTCGGCGGACGCACGCACCGCTGCGCTGGGCAGCCGCCTCGTGTCGACACCCGACCTCCTCGAGGAGTCGCTCGTCGGCGTCACGGGGCGGCCGGCACTGACGTGCCTGGGCACGGCTGACGACCTTGCCCGCTTCGAGCTTGCGCTGCTGGGGGGCGATGGCGCCTCTGCGCTGTTCGAGGACCCTGCGACGGGCGCGGAGCTCCTGTCCGTGACGCGCACCTATCCGAGCAGCGGCGTCGAGCGCATCGCGCACGGCCTGTTCGCTCTGCCCGGCGCTCCGGGCGTGTACGGTATCGCCGGCAGCTCGTCGGGTTACACGTCCGTCGCGTTTGTCGAGCCGGCGAGTGGCGTTGCCGTCGTCGTGCTGGCAGCACGCTCCTCCGTGCAGGATGAGGCGCTGACGGCCGTGCGGCGTGCGTTTGGCGTCGGCGACGGGCTCGAGGCGAACGTCCCTGCCTCTGACGGCGACGCTGCCGAGGGGGAGGAGCGCGACCTGTCGGCATGGAGCGGCATCTACGAGGTCGCGAGCCATCCCGCCCACGGCATCACGAAGATCCTGAGCGTCTTTCAGCGCACGCTCGTCGACGCGCGCTCTGATGGGACGGTTTTCATCAACCTCGAGGACACCGACGCACTGGGCTCCGGCGTTGTCGCTCGCGATGGCGGGACGGACGCGTGGAACGCCCTGTACCGCTTCTACGTAGGCGTCGCGAGCGGCCGCGAGTTTTCCCAGGTGACAAGCGACGCGTACGCGCTGCCGCTCTCGACGCTGACGCTCGAGGTCACGCTGCTTGTCGGTGGTGCCGTCGCCTTGCTCGTGTGCGGGGGGTACGCCACGATCGCCCTTGCGGGCGCCGTGCGGGCGCGCATGCGGGGCCGGCGCAACGTGACGCAGGTCGTGTGCGTCGTTCTCTCCCTCATGACGTCGGCGGCGGCCATCTGGGTGCTCACGATCCTTCTCGGCCCCGGTGCGGAGCGCGTGCTGCTGTCGCTCGTCGTGACGCGCGTGCTGAGCCTCGTGTACGTCGTCGTGGCGCTCGCGCTGCTGCTGTGGCTCGTCGTGACGCGCTGGCGAGGGACGTTCCGCGAGCCGCGGCGCCTGCTGGGCTGCGCCCTCGTCGGCGCGTCCAGCGTCGTCATGGTGCTCAACTTCGTGTATTGGGAGATGCTGCCATAGACGACGGGCCGTGGGGCTCGACTGGGTATAATCCCGCAAGACCCGCCTGGGTGCGGGCCGGAGGCGCGCGGCACGGGTGGCCGGCGCATGACATGTCCCCAGAGGAGGGCCTGTTTCCATGAGCAGCAACGACAGCACGCCGCTGAGCGACGAGGAGCGCGAGGAACTCGAGGCACTGCGCGCCCAGCAGGCCAAGCTCCAGCAGGCTGCAGCCGCGCAGCAGCAGCGCGATGAGCTCGAGCGTCTGCGCAAGGCACAGAAGTATGCCAAGGAAGACGCCGAGTACTATGCCGAGAAAGCACGCAAGAAGGCGGAGCGCGAGAAGGCGCGGGAGCATCCCGACTACTCGGCTGACGACGTGCCGCCCATGCCGGCAAAGCAAAAGATCGTGCTCGCCGTGTTCGCCGTCATGGCCGTGTTGCTCGTTGGCTACCTCATCTGGTTCAACACGGCAGGCAAGAGCGCGGCCGATGACGGGACGGCACCGGCTGGCGACGGCGTTGTTGCATCACAGGCGGCAGACGGTTCTCTGGCATCCGACGCTGCGTAGCGCCTGAACGAGATAGCTCGCTTCACGCCCGGTGACCGAACCTGCTGGTCGGTCGCCGGGCGCTTGCATATGGTGAAGAACGTGCTGAGGAGGCACCGCTTGATGACTGGCGCGAGTGAGATGGCATCGCAGACCGCGACCGGGTACGCACCGAACGGCTCGTCGACGATCGGCCTGCTGACCGACCTGTACGAGATCACGATGGCCGAGGGCTACTGGCGAAACGGCATGGCGGGCGGCGAGGCCTGCTTCACGGCGTTTTTCCGCGAGAATCCCTACCACGGCGGCTTCACGCTCGTATGCGGCACGGGCCAGCTGCCTGAGATGGTCGAGCGCTTCCGCTACTCTGCCGAGGACATCGCGTACCTGCGCTCGCTGCAAGCCCCTGGCGGCGGCCCCATGTTTGGTGGCGACTTCCTCGACTGGCTGGCCGACTGGCGCCCGCGCCTGACGATCGACGCGCTGCCCGAGGGAGAGCTCGCGTTTCCGCACGAACCCGTTGTGCGCGTCATGGGCCCGCTCATCGACTGCCAGCTCATCGAGGCGCCGCTGCTCAACCTCGTGAACTTCCAGACGCTCGTCGCCACGAAGGCCGCCCGCGTCTGCCTGGCCGCCGACGGGCGCCCCGTCGCTGAGTTCGGCCTGCGCCGAGCCCAGGGACCCGACGGAGGCCTGTCGGCCTCGCGCGCCACGTATGTCGGCGGGTGCTCGTCGACGTCCAACGTGCTGGCGGGCAGCCGCTTTGGCGTGCCGGTGTCGGGCACGCACGCGCACGCCTGGGTCATGGCCTTTCCCGACGAACTGACGGCGTTTCGCGCCTATGCGCAGGCCAACCCCAAGAACTGCGCGCTGCTCGTTGACACATACGACGTCGTGACCGGCGTGCGCAACGCCATCACGGTCGGCCACGAGATGGAGGCGCGCGGCGAGCACCTGAGCTCCATCCGCATCGACTCGGGCGACCTGTGCGCGCTGTCGAAGCGCGCCCGCGCCATGCTTGACGAGGCCGGGCTGCCCGACGTCAAGATCGTGCTCTCAAACGACCTGGACGAGGACCTCATCCAGTCGCTGCTGTCGCAGGGCGCCGCCGTCGACGCGTTCGGCGTCGGCACGAAGCTGACGACCTGCGCCGGCCAGCCGTTCCTCGCGGGCGTCTACAAGATGTCGGCGAAGCGCGCGTCGCGCGACGAGCCGTGGCAGCCCGTCATCAAGGTGAGTGAGCAGGTGTACAAGCGCACGATTCCCGGCATCCAGGACGTGCGCCGCTTCTTCGCCGCCGACGGACACCCCGTCGCCGACATGATCTGCGAGCAGGACTACCCGCTTGGCGCGCCGGCCAGCATCGTCGACGTTAACGACCCTCTGTTGACAAGCGAGCTCGAGGGCCTCGAGGAGAGGCGCATGCTCGTGACGCTCGTGCGCGACGGCGAGCCGGTCGCGGGGGCGTGGGACGGGCTGGAGGCGTCGCGGGACCGAGCGCGCGCGTCGCTGGCGGCGCTGAGCCCCTCGTGCAAGCGCTTCCTCAACCCGCAGGTCTACCCCGTGGGCATCGAGCGCGGTCTCGCCGAGCTGCGCGGCCGCATGATCGCCGAGGCGCGCCAGGCCGCCGGCGGCCGCACGTGGCGCTAGGAAGCCACAGACAGCCTTTCGTTGTGGGGCGCCCCCGTCTGCTTTGCGTGCGATGGGGGCGCCCCACCGTCTTTATGGGGTTGCTCGCGCGTACAATAGCCGGCATATGTCTAGCACCACGCCATCGACGCGTGTGCGTGCCGGTTGTCTGCCTGCCACAGACCCGACACGCCGAGGAGAAAGGCCGTCCCCACCCATGAGCTGCCCCACGACTGACCAGCAGAGCGGCGCCCGCGCCGTCGATTCGCAGGCCTTCGACGACGCCGGCATGCGCGCCCGCATCGCGGGCCTCGTGCGAGCCGCGCTGTCCGCCGCTGCCGCCGCAGGCGAGCTTCCCGAGATCGACGCGCCCGACCTGGGCATCGCCCGACCGGCCGACCCGGCCAACGGCGACTGGACGTCGACGGTCGCCATGCGCTGCGCCAAGGCAGCCCACCGCGCCCCGCGCGACGTCGCCGCGGCCATCGTGGCTCACCTGCCGGAGGATCCCTGCGTCGCGGGCGTCGAGGTGGCGGGCCCCGGCTTCCTGAACATCCGCCTCGTGCCGGGCGCCGTCAGCGGCGTGTTCGGCCAGGTCCGTCGCGAGGGTGCCGACTTCGGCCGCTCCGACGCCGGCCGAGGACGCTCCGTCAACGTCGAGTTCGTCTCCGCGAACCCTGTGGGCCCCATGCATGTCGGCCACGGCCGCTGGGCCGCCCTAGGCGACTCGCTGTGCCGCGTGCTCGAGCATGCCGGCTGGAACGTGACGCGCGAGTTCTACATCAACGACGCTGGCAGCCAGATGGACGTGTTCGCCCGCTCCATCGAGAAACGCTACCGCCAGCTGTGCGAGCTCGTGGCCGGCGGCAAGACGGCCGATGAGGCCTGTGCCGCGCTCGAGGCCGACCGCGAGGCTGCACTCGATGACCCGGACAACGAGCGTCCCGAGACGCACCCGCTCACGGCCGACTTCGCCGGCGAGCTCGGGCCCGACTCGTACGGTGGCGGCTACATCATCGACATCGCCCGTCACTTCTATGACGCCGACGGCTCGTCCTGGCTGCAGCGCGACGCCGCCGAGCGCACGCATGAGTTCCGCGAGCAGGGCTATGCGCTCATGCTCGCCAACATCAAGGACGTTCTCGAGCGTTGCGGCACGCACTTCGACGTGTGGTTCTCCGAGCGTACGCTGCACGCTGCCGACGAGGGCGGCGCCACGGCCATCACGCGCGTGTTCGACACGCTGCGCGACGAGGGGCGCCTCTACGACAAGGACGACGCGCTGTGGTTCCGCTCGACGGACTTCGGCGACGACAAAGACCGCGTGCTCGTCAAGGCGAACGGCGCCTACACGTACTTCGCGGCCGACTGCGCCTACCACGCCAACAAGTTCTCGCGCGGCTTCGACCGCTGCATCGACATCTGGGGCGCTGACCACCACGGCTACGTGCCGCGCATGCAGGCGCTCGTGTCGGCCATCGGCCACGAAGGCAAGCTCGACGTCCTGCTCGGCCAGCTCGTCAACCTGCTGCGTGGCGGCGTGCCGGTGCGCATGAGCAAGCGCAAGGGCACGATGGTGACGTTCGAGGAGCTGCTCGAGGAGGTCGGCGCCGACGCGACGCGCTTCATCCTGCTGTCGCGCTCCAGCGACCAGACCATCGACTTCGACATCGAGGTCGCCACGCGCCAGAGCGCGGACAACCCCGTGTACTACGTGCAGTACGCCCACGCGCGCATCTGCTCCATCCTGCGCAAGGCGGCCGGGCGCGACGACGAGGCCGGCGAGCTCGACATGGACGCGCTGGCCGCGGAGCTCATCGGCGACGACGCGGACCTCTCGCTGCTCACGGACCCCTCCGAGCTGGCCCTCGCGCGTCACATCGCTGGCTTCGGCGACGTCGTGGCGGGCTGCGCGGCCGACATGGCGCCGTTCCGCCTGACGCACTACGCCACGGACCTCGCGGCGGCGTTCCACGCCTTCTACCACAACTGCCACGTGCTCACCGATGACGCCGCGCTCAGCAAGGCGCGCCTCGCCGCCTGCGACGCCTCCCGCCGCACGCTCGAGCTGGCACTGGGCCTCGTCGGCGTCAGCGCGCCGCAGCGCATGTAGGATCCTCCGGCGCGGGCGCTGTCGCCCACCCGCACGTTCGAGCACCTGAGAGAAAGAGGGCCCCATGGCTCAGCGTACCGTCAACATCGGCCTCATCGGTCTGGGTACCGTCGGCGGCGGCTTCGTTCGCCTGCTGCAGCGCAACCACGACCGCTACGTCGAGTCTTACAGCGTCGACCTGCACCTGCAGCGCGCGTGCGCCCGCAGCGCGCGCCACGCCGACGAGCTGGGCCTCGAGCCCGGCGTGTTCACGACGGACTGGCACTACGTCGTTGCCGACCCGGCAGTCGACATCGTCGTCGAGCTCGTGGGCGGCATGCACCCCTGCTTCGAGATCCACCAGGCGGCCTTTGCGGCGGGCAAGCACGTCGTGACGGCGAACAAGGCCACGCTCTCGCACGAGATGGGCAACCTGGCTGGCATGGCGCACGACCACGGCGTGCAGCTCAAGTGCGAGGCCGCCGTCGCGGGTGGCATCCCCATCGTCGAGTCACTTGAGCACGCGCTGGCCGGCAACCGCATCCTGACGATCGCTGGCATCGTCAACGGCACGACAAACTACATGCTGACGCGCATGGAGCGCGAGGGGCTGTCGTTTGACGAGGTGCTGGCCGACGCCCAGCGCCTGGGCTATGCCGAGGCCGACCCGACGGCCGACGTCGATGGCCTGGACGCGGCCGCCAAGATCGCCATCCTGGCGACGATCGGCTTCAACACACGCGTCACGATGGACGACGTGTCCGTCATTGAGGGCATCCGCAACATCACGGCGGACGACGTGCGCTACGCCCGCGAGTTCGGCTACGCCATCAAGCTGCTCGGCGTGGCGCGCCAGACGCCGGAAGGCCTCGACGTGCGCGTGCACCCGGCCATGATCGCGCGCGACCACCAGCTCGCCAGCGTCGACGGCGTGTTCAACGCCGTGTACGTTGTCGGCGACGCCGTGGGTGAGACGATGTTCTTTGGCCCGGGCGCCGGAGCGTTCCCGACGGCGAGCGCCGTCATGGGCGACGTACTGGAGCTGGCGACGCCCATTGCGCGCGGGGGCGCCCTGCTGCCTGAGGCCGAGCCGTTCAAGCGCATCGAGGCCATCCGCGATGTCGCGAGCCTGCACGAGAAGTACTACGTGCGCCTGGACTTCGAGGATCGCGCGGGCATCCTCGGCCAGGTGGCCACGATCTTCGCCGAGGCGGGCGTCTCGCTCGAGCAGGTGAGCCAGCCGACGCCGGCCGAGGGCCAGCCTGCCTCGCTCGTCGTCGTGACGCACTCGGCGCAGGAGCGCGACGTGAGCGCGGCGCTCGAGAAGGTGCGGGCGCTGGCCGGTGTCGAGCGTGTGGCGTCCGTCATTCGCGTCGAGGACACGGAGGCGTGGCGCCGCGACGCCATGGCGTAGGTCGAGAAAGGATTCACTCATGGACGAGAGCTCTTCGCTGCCGCCCACGCCGCCCGGCTCAGCGCCCCAGGCCCAGCCGGCTGCCGATCCCGCCCCCTCGGCGAGTGCGGTGCCGCAGCCCGTCGTCGTGCGCGTCGAACAACCCCGCCAGCCGCGCGGCCTCATGATCGCGCTCATCGTGCTGCTCTCGCTTGCGCTGCTGACGTTCGGCTCGTGCGCGCTCATCGGGGGCACGGCCGTCAGGAGCTTTGCTGACCTCGCTGGCTCGTCGCTCGGAGAGACGGGTGACGGCACAGGCCTCGACACGCTCGCGATGGACAGCATCGCTGTCTACCACATGGATGACCAGATCGGCTCCGGCTACATTTCGTCGGAGGAGGTGCGTTCCGTGCTGCGCCAGGCCGAGGACGACCCGAGTGTCAAGGCGCTTGTCGTGCGCGTCGAGTCCCCTGGTGGCGCCGCGTCGGACGGCAGCGAGATCGCGAGCTACATCGACGACTTCTCGAAGCCGGTCGTGTTCTCCGTCGGCTCCTACTGCGCGTCTGCCGCCTATCTGGCGGCGAGCCAGTCCGACTGGATCGTGGCGACGGACATGAGCGAGGTTGGCGCCATCGGCACGATCATCGAGTCCTACAACATCGAGGGCCTGCTCGATAACCTGGGCGTCGAGACGCAGACGGTCAAGTCGGCCTCCATGAAGGACATGGGCTCCATGTCGCGCGCCATGACCGACGAGGAGCGGGCGCTGCTGCAGGACAAGGTCGACCGCGCGACGGAGGCGTTCGTCGAGAAGGTGGCGCAGGGTCGCGGCGTCGACGTCGCCACGGTGCAGGGTTGGGCGAACGGCACGACGTACTTCGGCGAGGAGGCACTCGACATGGGTCTCGTCGACGAGATCGGTACGTATGACGACGCGCTGGCCAAGGCCGCCGAGCTCGCGGGCATCGACGGCGACAGCTATGCCATCGTGAGCGTCGACCCCGAGACCAGCCTGCTTGATGACTTCGGCCTGCTCGGCAGCCTGTTGGGGTAGGGGAGCGCTTTCGAGTACAGCTCACGTACGAGGAGGGCTCCGGACGCAGCCATGCGCTGCCTCCGGAGCCTTCGCTGTTTTTGGAGTGTCTGCGCTTTAGCGCGACGGAGCTCTATAGCCGCGCGAGCACGCCGCGGACGATGGCCTGCATGTCGGCAGCGCCCTCGTCGGCGAAGCGGTTGATGTCCTCGACGCTCACGGGCGTCTCGAGCATGCCGGCCGCCATGTTCGTCGCCAGCGAGAGGCCAAGGCACGGCAGACCCAGGTGGGCGGCCACGATGACCTCCCACACTGTCGACATGCCCACGAGGTCGGCGCCCATGGCGCGGAAGGCGCGGATCTCGGCTGGTGTCTCGAACGAGGGGCCGCTCAGGCCGAGATAGACGCCCTCCTGCAGGTCGTATCCCAGGTCGTGGGCCACCTGCTGGGCGAGAGCGCGCAGCTGTGGGTCGTAGGCGCGCGTCATGTCGGGGAAACGCGGGCCCTCGGCGTCGTCGTTGGCGCCGACGAGCGGGTTCGTCCCCGTCAGGTTGATGTGGTCGGCGATGGCGACGACCTGGCCGGGGTGGTAGGTCGCGTTGATGGCGCCCGTCGCGTTCGTGACGACGAAGGCACCGACGCCGAGACGAGCGGCGACGCGCAGCGGGAACGTGACCTCGAGTGGTGTGTAGCCCTCGTAGGGGTGGAGGCGACCCTGCATGCACAGCACGGGCACGCCGTCGATCGTGCCGGCCACGAAGCGCCCGACGTGGCCCGGCGCCGACGACGTCACCATGTAGGGGAGCTCGCTATAGGGGACGAAGACGGCGCCCTCTACGACGTCGGCCAGGCCCCCCAGGCCCGAGCCGAGCGTGACGAGCGCACGCGGCGCGAACACGAGCGGCAGGCGGGAACGCAGCTCGCCGGCAGCTTCGTCGACCATGCTGCGCAGCGAGGCGACCTGCCCTTGCGAGCGCAGTGGAAACGCCGTGCGCCCCACAGAGCGCCAGGCGCTTGCGACGCCGCTTGCCCCGGCGTGGCCCATGGGCTTGCCGGCAAGCTCGTCCTCGCCGGGCTCAAAGGGCATATCTGCGAACGACATGAGCGACTCCTTTCAGCCAGATGCCGACGCCACGCGGGCGACGGTGGGGACGCTTCCTACCGTCCCAGGGCGGTGCGGATGCGCTGTGTGGCGGCCCTCGTCTTTGCCATGGCGGCCTCGACGTCGATGGTCGGCCAGGCTCCGTCGCGGTAGAGCACGCGTCCGTCGCACATCGTCAGCACGACGTCCGATCCGCTCGCCGAATACACGACGTTGGCTGCCATGTCCGTTGCCGGACACATCCACGGCGTGTCGACGTCGAGCACCGTGAGGTCGGCGCGCATGCCCTCGCGCACGAGGCCACAGTCCTCGCGGCCCTGGGCCAGCGCCCCGGCGCGCGTCGCGGCGAACAGCGCCTGGGGCGGCGTCACGAGCGTGGGGTCGAGCGCGGCCCCCTTGTAGATCGTCGCGAACAGGTATGTGTCGCGCAGCATGTCGTGGGCGTTGTTGCTCGCGACGCCATCCGTGCCGATGGCGACGTTTATGCCGCGCTCCAGCATGGCTCCCACGGGGGCGAAGCCACTGGCGAGCTTCATGTTGCTCGCGGGGTTGCACGCGATGCTTGTGCCGTGAGCGGCCAGGATGTCTAGGTCGTCCGGCGTGCACCACACGCAGTGGGCCGCGAGCACGGGGCTGTCGAGCACGCCGGTCTCGAGCAGCAGGCCCGTCGGCGTCAGGCCGTGGTGGCGCTGCTGGCATTCCTCGTGTTCGGCGCGCGTCTCGGAGACATGGACGTGCACGATGGCACCGTGCTCGCGGGCGGCGTCGGCGACCTGACGATACGTGTGCTCGTTGTTCGTGTACTCGGCGTGCAGACACATGTCAACCTTGATGCGCCCGCCGGCCGCACCGTTCCAGTTCCACAGCGTCTCGTAGGCCTTGGCGTCGTTCGTCTGGGAGAAGTCCTCCTCGCCGAACGCGGTCACGCCGCGCGAGACGTTGCACTTGGCGCCGGACGCGCGCACGGCCTCGCAGCGGGCGTCGTCGCAGAAGTACATGTCCGAGCAGCTGACGCAGCCGAAGCGCGCCATCTCCGCGATGGCCACGAGCGTGCCTGCGTGCACGTCGTCGTCGGTGAGGTGGTCTTCGAACGGGAACACGGCGTCGTTGAGCCACTGCTGCAGGCGCAGGTTCTCGGCATAGCCGCGCAGCAGGACCATCGGCGCGTGGGCGTGGGCGTTCACGAACGCCGGCATGAGCAGCTTGCCGCGGCCGTCGTAGCGCTCGCCAAATGCTGCAGCGAGCCCGGGAGAGGGTTCCTCGGCGCCGACGTAGGCGATGGAGGCGCCTTGCGTGCCGACGAACATGTCGGGCTGGTAGTCGAAGTGCTCGTCGAGGATACCGATGTGGGAGAACAGCATGGGTAGGGCCTGCCTTTCTTGGGGCGGGTGCGCGGGGCTTTTGGGCTGCCTGCTGCCGCCGGGTGTGGTTGGAGGTGTGCTGGCCCCATTGTATCGTTGTGCACCGAATACCCCTCGTAGCAGCCCTGTCTGGGAGGTAGAAAGCGCGGAGAAAGCCGCGCATTCACACAGGCGGCTGGCGTCGGGGTCTGGGCTCTGGTCAAATCCTGCGGTAGTGCAAGGTCTTGCAAAAGTTGCTGCCAAAAATGGGCGCGATTCGCGGCTGTGCGAGGTTTGCGCAGGCTTTTCTCGCGTGAAGAGGGGCTGGCGATATGTCCACAGCCTTTCTACCTGCGGTTTTCTCGGACACGACATGATTTGGTGAGCTGCAGGTCCGCGCAAACCTCGCAGGAACGGAAATCGGGGACAATTCTGGCGCCTCATTTTGCAAGATCTCGCACAACCGAAAATCGGGGCCAGCCAGACAGGACATGCCTGATTTACGCGACATGGGCTATGGATTCACTGAATTATGGTCCATGGCAGGCACGCATATGCTTAGTGACGATTCCGCTTGCTTATGCTTTGGCACTATAGAATATGAAGACGCCTACGATTGGCAATCATAGAGGTGGGATATCGCCAAGGCAGTCGCGGGGTGGGCGGAAAGTAGCTGGAGAGACGCCTCTCCTCTCATCCGGGACGAGCACGGGCACTTTGACCGTGCCTCTCGGTCAGGACGCTCGATTGCGGTTGCGAGCGAGCGGGCTCGCCTGGCGGCTTGAACTCGCGATTCGAGAAGGGACAGCGAATCCCATGGGCATGCGAAGCGCGCAGGATCTCCGTCGACAGCTGGCGGCTATCGACGGACGGGGCTACCCGGCCTATAAGGGCCTGCGCGGGGCCTACGACTTCGGCGACTACGTGCTGTCCATCGATCACGTGCAGGGTGATCCGTTTGCGGCGCCCTCGTCGGTGAGCGTGTGCCTGACGCATCGCCAGGCGGGCTTTCCACGGGCGCTGTTCGATGCGCCCCATCGTCGTGTCGCGTTCGAGGACTTTCTTGTGCGCCGCTTCGCCCGGCAGTCTGCCCGTTGGAGCTTCCGTGCCCAGGGTTCGGGCAAGAGCGGCCTCATCGCGACGAGCCGTCCCGGCCCCGAGGTTCTCGAGCGCTCGGCCTGCACATGCGACGAGCGTGGCATTACGCTGCGCTTCTCCGTGGGCTTCCCCGCGCGTGGCCGCACGATTGACGCCAAGGAGCTTGGCCGTGTGCTCTGCGACTTCGTGCCGCGCTGCGTCGACGGTGCACTGCGCTGCGACCGCGAGGCAGGGCGGGCGGCTCGCGACGTGGCGGACCTCGCCGACGACCAGCGCTTCGTGCGTGGGGAGCTCGAGCGCCGGGGCCTCGTGTGCTTCGTGGCCGACGGCGCAATCCTGCCGCGGGCGAGCGGCGTGTCGAGCGCGCCCCTGCGCGGCGCCCTGCCGTTCCGCTCGCCCGATGAGCTGCGCGTGACGCTCGACCTGCCCCATCGCGGCCCCACGAGCGGTATGGGCATACGTCGGGGCGTGACGCTCGTCGTGGGCGGTGGCTACCACGGCAAGTCGACGCTGCTGCGCGCCATCGAGGCCGGCGTGTACGACCACGTCGCTGGTGATGGGCGCGAGCTCGTCATCACGGACGCCTCGGCCGTGAAGCTGCGCGCCGAGGACGGACGCTGCGTGCACAGCGTTGACATCTCGGCGTTCATCGATGGCCTGCCTGACGGGCGCGACACACGGCGATTCTCCACGCAGGACGCGAGTGGTAGCACGTCGCAGGCTGCCGGGACGGTCGAGGCCGTCGAGGCGGGGAGTCGCCTACTGCTCTTCGACGAGGATACGTCGGCGACGAACTTCATGGTGCGCGACGACCTCATGGCAGCTGTCGTGAGCCCGGATCGCGAGCCCATCACGCCGTTCGTGTCCCGCGTGCGCGAGCTGTACGAGGTGGCGGGCGTCTCGTCGGTCATCGTGGCCGGTAGCTCGGGGGCATTCTTCCCTGTGGCGGACACTGTCATCCAGATGGACGCCTACGAGGCGCACGACATCACCGCCCGCGTGCGCGAGACGTTAGGCGCGCGAGGTATCGAGCTGGCTTCCGGAGTGCGCGAGGTCGGCCATGATGGTTCAGCTGCCGTTGAGCCTAGGGAAGCGCGGCCTGCTACCACGCCCTTCTTTGGCTGGCCCCCGCGCGAACGCTGGCTGAGGAGTGTGCGAGCTGGCGGTTCCTCAGCCAGCGTTCGTGAACCCCTGACGAGTCAGGAGGCTGATGCCGAGGCCGTCGACGCTCGCAGCGGCGCGACACGTCCCCACGGCCGTGGCGCCCGCGGGGGTCGCTCTGACCGCGTGAAAGTGCGCTCTGGTCGCGACGCGCTGCAGGTGGGGGAGGGCTCGGCGGACCTGCGCCTCGTCGAGCAGCTCGTCGACGCCGAACAGACGGCTGCACTTGCGCACATGATGCGCCTGTGCGTCGAGCGCGGCTGGCTGGATGACCTGCCGATTCGCGAGCTTGCAGAGCGTCTCTCCGACGAGGTGGCCGACGGCGGGCTAGTGGCTCTGTGCCCGCACGAGCCGGCGTGCGGCCTGGCCATGCCACGCTTCCAAGAGGTGTGCGCCTGCCTCAGTCGCTGGCGCGTGCGCTCCTGACGCGCCGTCCGCCAGCCCCTCGCGTCTCCGCCACTCCAAAACTGCCTCGAGTGCAGGGTTCTTCGGACCGGACTGTTCGTTTTGACCGTTGAGTGCACGCTTCTTGAAAAGGAGAGGGACCGCTCAGGACCTATCGGCCAACGTCGGTCACTTACGACCTGCGGTTTTGTGCGCGCATCTCGAAGCGCTAGGCTTTGGGGTCGCCTCTCTCGGCGAAGAAACCTGCACTCGACGCTTGTTTTGTGCGGCACGCCCCCAAGAACCCTACACTCGAGCGGGTTCTTGTGCATCCGAGTGCGCCGAGGCGCCCCGGTGGAGCGACATCCTCGCGCACTGTACAAAAAAGCCCCGGTGCCGCTGGGACACCGGGGCGAGGTGCGGGTTATGCGGAGGCGAGTGCCGCTGTCACGGCTTCGAGGATGGCCTTCGACGTGACGGTTGCACCGGAGACCGTGCTCACGCCATCGACGCCGTTGGCTTCGACGATGGCCGCGGGCAGCTGCTCGATGGCCTTCGTGCCGATGCCAGCCGTCTCGGAGTTCTCGCCGACGACGACCTCGGTGATCTTGCCGCCGGATACGGTGACGCTCACGGGCACGTCGCCGCCGATGCCCTTGGCGCTGCCCTCATACGTGCCATCGGCGATGGCGCTCACGTCGGCGGCTGCGGCACCGCCCTCACCGGGGGCGCCGGGCATGCCCGCGGGCTCCTCGGCGGGTGGCTGGTTGGCGGCGTCCTCGGCCGTCCAGTCCGTGACGGGGTTCTTCATCTCGTACGTCTCGACCTTGGAGTTGTCGAGCAGCGAGACGTCTCCGTCGTGGGCGGCGATCATGCCCTCGATGCGGCCGTACACCAGGGCGAACGAGCGGGAGATACCCGGGACCGTCGTGGGATAGCCGCCGGCGAAGCGACCGCCCTGGTTGTTGCCGGCGGCGTACAGGCCCTCGATGACCTGGTTGTTGTCATCGATGACGCGGCCGTACACGTCGGTCATGATGCCGGACGACGACACGAGCAGCGGGCCGGCGTTGTTGAACTTGCACGCGTAGAACGGCGGGTTCTCCAGCGCGTACAGGCAGTTGGCGGCCTTGTAGTAGTCCGTGTCCTCGCCGGCGGAGGCGAGCTCGTTGTAGCGCTGGATGGAGGCGAGCGCCGCCTCCTTGTCCTCGATGTCCGTCGCGGCGATGAGGTCCTCGAGCGTGTCGGCCGTCACGGTCGTGCCTGCCTCAATGGCCTGGTCGATTTGGGCCTGCGAGCCGAAGCCGTCGTTGGACGACAGGCGCTGGTTGTCGCTGTCCTGCAGCTCGTAGATGACCTGTCCGTGGCCGGCACCCATGAGGCCGACCTCCTCGTTCCACTTGGCGTCGAAGAACTGCCACACGTGGTCCTCGTTGTTGACGGCCATCTGGTCCTGGATCTCCTGGCCAGGGATGTCCTCGTTCATGAAACGCTTGCCCTGCAGGTTGAGCATCAGCATCGGCGCGCAGCCCAGCGGGCCGCCCATCGTGTGCGCCATGCCGGCGTGCGGGCCGCCCTCCATGCGTGCGCCGACCCACAGCGCCATCTTGTCGCCGTCGCCCGTGTTGGCCGCGTTTCCGTCGGGATCAGTCGCCGAGTACATGACGGGCAGGTAGTAGTACCACGGCATGTAGTACTCGAACATCTCGTTGTCGCCCGTGTAGTCGCCCGTGCACAGGATGACGCCCTTGGCGGCGTTGAACTTGAGGTAGGCGCCCTCGTACGTCTTGGCGATGAGCGCGCTCACACGGCCGGACTTCTGATCGTCACCGCGCACGAGCTGATAGCCGGCCGTCTGGTAGTACGTCGTGCAGTTGCCCGTCGCTTCTGCGGCCTTGACCATGGCCTCGCCACAGTACGTGAAGCTCTGCGCGCCGCCGAGGCGATACGTCGTCTGCCACGTGCCGTAGTAGGCGTCGCGGGGCTCGTGGGGGGCGGGCAGCGGGTAGCGCTCGGGCTGGATCCAGGCGTAGGCGCCGTTGGGCGTCGGCGTGGCTGTGGCCTCCAGGATGTAGAGATCTTCGAAGCAGTCGCACGCCCAGTCGAACGTGGCACCGGAGTGGCGCAGCCACGTCGTGTAGAGGTCCTGGTTGACCTTCGTCTGCGCGTTGTGCATCAGCTCGTGCATGATGCCCTCGGCGTCGTGGCTGTACTCGAAGCGGTCGGTGAACTGGCTCTCGAACGCGCCCACGTCACCGCCGTTGAACGTAGCTGTGCTGCCCTTCTCGAGCAGGCAGACCTTCGCACCCTCCTGGGCGGCGGCCAGGGCCGCGGCAACACCGGCGGGGCCGGCGCCTACGACGACAACGTCGCAGTCGATCGTCTCGGAGATGTCGGCGTCGGCGACGAGCTCGGGAGCGGTCATGAAGCTCGGCTGGGGCAGGACGTGCTCGCGCACGACGTCGCCCGAGCCGGACGCGTTCGCAGCGGCCGTGGGCTCGGCGGAGGGCGCGGGCGCCTCGGCGGCGGCGTTGGCGGCAGCCTTGGCGCCCTCCTCGGCAAGGGCCGTTGCGGCAGCGGCCGAGAAGGCGACGCCGCTCACGCCCAGGGCGGCGCTGCGCAGGAAGTACCGACGGGTCATGTCACTCATGGGAAACCATCCTTTCGTGGGAGCGCCGGCCGGCCGGAGTGGCAGGCCGGCGCCGCTGATGGACAAGGGAAACGGAGTGAGACTCAACGTTCATGCTCACCCTCACCTCAACGTGCAACATGAACGTGAGGGATTGTGCAAAACAGACTGGTGAAGTGCTGCGTGAAGGGCCGCTCCTATGCGGGCAGGCCTCCGAGGTACGTGCCCAGCGCATATCCGCCCGCAAGCGCGAAGCCGATGGAGGCGCCGTTCATCGGGGCGGTGTACTGCAGCGGGAAGCGTCCGCCAGCGCAGTTGCCCGTCGCGTAGAGCCCCTTGATCTTGTCGAAGCCCTCCGCGTCCATGACCTGCTGGTTGCCGTCGACGAACAGGCCGGCGAACGCGCACATGATGTCGTTGCGGTTCGGCGTGTTGGCGTAGCAGTAGAACGGCGGGTTGTTCAGGGCGATCATGTACGTGGCGTCCTTGCCGAAGTCCTCGTCAGAGCCGGCCTCGCACAGCTCGTTGTAGCGCTCGACCGTTGCGACGAACGTCTCCTGGGCGTCCTCGTCGAGGCCCATACGCACGGCGAGCTCCTCGATCGTGTCGGCCGCGTAGAGGTAGGCGGGGTCGTCGGGGCCGACGTAGGCGGGGCCGCGCTGGATCTTGACGGCGAGGCCGGCATCACCGGCGGCGTACGCCTCGTCCATGGACTGCTGGAGCGAGGCGATGGACTCCTCCGTTGCCTCGGGGTTGAAGTGCTCGAGCGGGTTGACGTCCATATAGGCGGCCACGTTGGCGTCCCACACGTCGTAGATGAAGCCGGCAGGCTGGCGGGCGCCCCAGATGCCGGCAAGCACGCCGCCGCCCGCGTACTCGTCGCCGTAGCGCTCGCCGTACTTGTTGACGCGCAGCACGGGCGTGCCGGCGAGTGGGCTCATCGGCAGGCCGAAGTTGCCGCCCATTGCCGCGCGCGGGCCGATCTCCATCGCGGCGCCGGCCCACAGGCCGAGCTTCTGGCCCTGGCCGCTCCAGCCCTGGCCCGCCAGCTGGTCCGTGGCGGTGTTTGTCTCGGCGACCTCCTGGCACAAGGCGGCGAACATCTCCTTGTCGGCCGAGCAGTCGCCGGCGGCGAGCACGACGCCGATTTTGGCCGTGTACTTGTGGAAGTTGCCGTCCGCGTCCTTGCCCACGACGCCCGTGACGCCCTGCTTGGCGTCTCCGATGAGCACGTAGCCGCTCGTGCCGTAGGCGATGGTGCCGCCGGCGTCCTCGATGGCCTGGCGCTGGGCCGCCATAGCCTTGTTGATGCCGCCACCCCAGCTCGCTGCCGCCGGATAGCTGCAGAAACTGCCGACCTTGTGCTGCCAGCCCTTCGGGGCAGGCCAGGCCTGCGCCATGGGCTGCGCGTCCTCGGGGCACACGGCGATGAGATCGTCGATGGCCGGGCCGCCGTAGACGGCGAAGTCGTGGACGAGCTTGCCCTGGGCGCGGTTGGCGCAGTGCAGCTGCCAGTTGTGCACGAACTCCTCGACGTCGTACTCGGGCACGCCCTGATCGAACTGCCACTGGGAGTTGATGTGGCCGATGGCCTGACCGAGCACCATGAACGTGTCGGGGTCGCCGTCCTGCTGCTCAAGCACGATGACGCGCTTGCCGAGCTCCGCTGCCTTGCGAGCACAGGCGGCGCCGGAGTGACCGCAACCCACGACGACGATGTCGGCCTCGAGCTCCTCGACGAAGCTCTCGGGCATGGCGGGCGCCTCGCCGAGCCACGCGGGGTTCTGCTTGAAGATTGTGGGGACGGTCTCGGTCGCGGTGTCGGAGCCGGCGGGGGCGTCTGCTGGCGCGGAGCCCTTCTCGTCGGCGAGGGCCTGCGAGGCGCCGACGGCGATGCCGGCGACGGCTGCGCTCGCGGCGGCGGCCTTCATGAGGTCGCGGCGCGAGATGGATGCGTTCTCGGTAGCCATGGAAGCTCTCCAATCGTTAGCGTGCGGGGCAGGGGCGCGGGCGGGGATTCGAGTCTTTTCGCCCACAGGCGCTTGACGGCGAGCCCTCCTAAGGGACGCCCGCTTTCGCCACGTGCCCCGCGTTGACGGACTCCACGCTACCGATGTGGGCCGCCGGGCGCTTCACCTCGTGCCCATGAATGACAACATCGCAGGTTGTGGGCATAGATTCACCTGCTCCGGGTGAAGCGGATGGGGGCATACTTTGCGGGGACGGATTGCGTCGGGGCCGCCTTTCCAGCGGGTGACGTAGGCGTGGGCTCGTCAATACGTCGTTTTGGAACGGGTGGATTGCGCGACGGTCTTCCATCGCGCGTAGTCCAGCGGATCGGACTGGAACGAAAGGGGGCCGGCATGGCGAGAGGACTGGGTGAGGCGGTGCGAGTCACGCTAGAAGACGGGCGTGCCCGTCTCGGGGCGTGCGCCATCGCCGTTCTTCTCGTTCTCGGCGGTGTCGCCCGATCCTATATGGAGCTCTCGCTCGACGGCGTCGGGCGCTTCCCCATGCCGGGCGACAACGTCGCCATGCTGCTCTGCTGTCTCGTGCCGTGCGCCCTGCTCGCGGTGGGTCCTTGCGTGCTGCGTCGAGCCATGGGAGGCCGCGCGGGCCGGGTGCTCGTCTGCGGGCTCGCCCTGATCTCAGCGGCGCTGCTCGCCGTCGCTGGCCTCGCGCCGCATGCGCTTCCGACGTCGGCGCTGTCCGCCGCGGGCGTGCTTGCGCGCGTTGCGAGCATGCTGGGCCTCGTGGCGCTCTGTGCGGTGGCGGGCCCCGCGCGCCCACTTGCCTGCGCTGCCCAGATGGCGCTCGGCATTGCGATAGCCGCGTGCCTCGACGCCGCTTTCCTGCTTTTGGCGCCTGCGGGCGTTGCCATCGCGGGCCTGGCTCTGCCCTTTGCGCTCTGGCTGTTGTTGGGACGTCTCTCCCGCACGAGTGGCGGGAGCGAGCTCGCGGGCCAGGGGGTGCCGGGGCCTGCCTGCCCCGAGGCCGAGTCTTCCGCGGGGGCGCGAGGCGCCGATGACGGGGGAGCGGCTTGCCCGGACGCCAGCGCCTGCGGCTGGAATGCCGGCAGGGCGGCGCTCGGCAGCGTCGGCCTTCTGCTCGTGACGTTCGCGCTGTACGGCGTGACGGGTGGCCTCGCATCGAGCCAGGCGTTCTCTGTGGGCGTTTTCGCCCTGGGCGGGGCGGATGCGCTTGCCCGCTCCCTCGTGCGCGACTGCCTCATCAACGACGCCGGCCTGCTGCTCGGCGCGCTCGTCCTGCTCGAGGGCACGCGGCGCCTCGACGCGCGCGGCTCGGGGCCGCTTGCGCTGCGCTGCGTTCTGCTGCCGGCCTATCTCGTCGCCATTTTCCTGACGCCGCTCATGTCGGGTGCCGTGGCCCTGCTCGTACCTCTGCTCATGGCCCTGTCCCAGGGGTTGTTCTACGGCCTGCTCTGGATGGCCCCTGCGGCGGTGGGCGAGGCCGAGGACGAATCTCCTGGGGGCCGCGACGCCGCGCTTGTGCGCCTCTCTGCCGCGCTCGGCTGCTTTTTCGGTGGGACGTACGCGGGCATGTGGTTCGGCGGCGATCTGCTCCCGCAGCTCGGCAGCGGCGACCTCTACATGATTGCCGCTGCCGTCGTGCTCGGCGCCGTCCTGTGCCTAGAGCTCGCGCCGCGCCTCCTCGCTCCGCAGCGCCCTGCGGGGGAGCTGGCCCAGCCGAGCTCTCCGGACGTTCCCGCCTCACAGGCGGAGATCGCGCGCGACGCCGTGGCCGCGGGCGAGCAGGGCGTTGAGCGGCTGGCCGACATCGCGGCGGAGGCGTGGGGTCTGACGCCGCGTGAGCGCGCCGTGCTGCCGGGCCTGGCGCGGGGCCGCTCCATCGCGTGGGTGGCCGACTCCCTGACGCTGAGCCGCAACACGGTGCACACGCACGTGCGCAACATCTACCAGAAGGCGGACGTCCACTCCCAGCAGGAACTCATCGACGCCGTTATGGCCCTCGCCGACGGGGAGCCGTAGACGCGTTGCCGCGGGCGGGCGCGTTCAGCAGCCTGTCGTTTGAGTGGAGCCTCCCGACGCGCGCCTCGGGCCGGGCGCCCCAAAGCTCTCTCTTGCGCTATGCTGGCCCGCAAGGCTATGACGAAGAGGTTCCGCGCACACGCGCCCAGCACAGAGAGGCGGGCCGGAGGCATGCCGGGGGTCGACGCATGTTGCGCGCCTGCCCACGGACACGCCCAGGCTGCAAGCTCGCCCAGGAGGTGCCGCGCGGACGTTCACTTCACCAGCCGCGAGCTGAACGAGGGCACGCCTGCCGCCGCATGGCGACGCAGCGACCCTCTGCGTAGGCGAGCCGGACTGGCCTCCCGACACCAGGGGCCGTAACGAGCGGGCACTCCGGACAGACAGCCGGGCGTGCCAATCAAGGTGGTACCGCGGTTAAATCCGTCCTTGAGCAGTGGCTGCCGGGGGCGGATTATTCATATACAGACCCCGGCCGATCGAGAGAAGGGATTGTGCATGTCGATTCTCGATGACCTGCGCGGCATTCGCGAGCGCGCCCTCGCCTCCATCGCGGCGGCGGCGGACACGCGAGCCCTCGAAGAGGTGCGCGTCGCCGTGGCCGGCAAGAAGGGCGAGCTCACGTCCGTGCTGCGCGGCATGGGCCAGCTGAGCGCTGACGAGCGCCCCGTCGTGGGCAAGCTCGCCAACGAGGTGCGCGCCGCCGTCGAGGAGGCGCTGGCCTCCCGCAAGCAGGACCTGTCCGCCTCCGAGCTTGAGGCCAAGATGGCTGCCGACGCCGTCGATGTCACGCTGCCGGGCCGCGCCCACCCGCTGGGCCACCAGCACCTCATCAACGCCATCCGCCAGGAGATGGAAGACTTCTTCTGCGGCATCGGCTACACGATCGCCGACGGTCCCCGCATCGAGACGGAGTACTACAACTTCACGGGCCTCAACACGCCGGCTGACCACCCGAGCCGCTCCGCGCGCGACACGTTCTATGTCGTCGACGAGTCCCAGGGCGCTGACGGCAAGGCCACGACGGGCGTTATCGGCGAGTCCAACGTGCTGCTGCGCACGCAGACCTCCGGCGTCCAGGTTCACACGATGGAGTCGCAGAAGCCGCCTATCTACATGATCTGCCCGGGCGAGGTGTTCCGCCCCGACGCGCCTGATCCCTGCCACCTGCCGCAGTTCCACCAGGTCGAGGGCCTCGTCGTCGACCGTGGCATCACGTTCGGCGACCTGAAGGGTACGCTTGACGCCTTCGTGCGCGCCATGTTCGGGCCCGATCGCCAGACGCGCTACCGCCCGCACTTCTTCCCGTTCACGGAGCCGAGCTGCGAGGTCGACGTCTCGTGTGGCGTGTGCCACGGCGAGGGCTGCCGCTTCTGCAAGAACACAGGCTGGCTTGAGATTCTCGGCTGTGGCATGGTCGACCCCAACGTGCTGTCTATGAGCGGCATCGACCCCGAAGAATACTCGGCGTTCGCGTTCGGCATCGGCATCGAGCGCGTCGCCTGCCTGCGCTACGACCTGCCCGACCTGCGCATGCTGGTAGAGGGTGACATGCGCTTCCTGAAGCAGTTCTAACCTGCACGCGCGGCGACCGTGGCACGCCATCTGCGGCGTTGGAACGAGGCTTGCGTATGTCATACGCGGCACCTCGTTCCGCCTTGCATACGACGCACCACGGCACCGCGTAACGGTGTAGATGGTTCGAACGCCTGATTTTGGGCGCCGCGTAACGGAGTTGGGAGTCTGACTGGTTGTTTTGACCGGCCCGAGTGGTTTTTTGTTTTGATTTTTGAACGGGGGTGAGGTGCGCCGGATGCAAGGCGCACGGAGGCGAAGCGTATTGGACATACGTGAGCCTCCGCGCAACGCCGCAGACGGCGTGTCTCAGCCCCGCTGGACCCGGATACAGTTTCCTTTGAAAGGAACGCCATGAAGGTTTCTTACGAGTGGCTCAAGACGATGGTCGCGGTGCCGGACGACCCGGCCGACCTCGTGCGCGCATATACCCGTACCGGCACGGAGGTCGAGGGCGTCGAGACGATCGGCGCCAACCTCGACCACGTCGTGACGGGCCAGATCCTCACGAAGGAGAAGCACCCCGACTCGGACCACATGTGGGTTACGACCGTGGACGTGGGCCGTGCCAACGTCGATGCGGACGGCAACCCCGTCCCGCTGCAGATAGTGTGCGGCGCTCAGAACTTCGAGGCCGGCGACCACAACGTCGTCGCGCTCGTCGGCGCTGAGCTTCCCGGCGACGTCCACATCAAGAAGAGCAAGCTGCGCGGCGTCGAGTCGTGCGGCATGAACTGCTCGGAGCGTGAGCTGGGTCTGGGCGGCGACCACGCCGGCATCATGATCCTGCCGCCCGACGCGCCCGTCGGCATGCCCATCGGCCAGTACCTCGGCACGTCCGACACGGTCATCGAGTGCGAGATCACGCCGAACCGCGGCGACTGCGAGTCCATGTGGGGCATGGCACGCGAGACGGGCGCCGTGCTCGACGAGGACTGGACGCCCGAGGTGCCGGCCATCGAGCACGAGGACGCCTCCAACTCCGCTACCGACAAGGTCGCCGTGACGATCGACGACCCGGAGCTGTGCCAGCGCTACGTCGCCCGCGTCGTCAGCGGCGTCAAGATCGCCCCGAGCCCTGAGTGGCTCGCCCGCCGCGTCATCGCCGCCGGCTCTCGTCCCATCAACAACGTCGTCGACGTCACGAACTACGTCATGTATCTGACGGGCCAGCCGCTGCACGCCTTCGACCTCGGCACGCTGACTCGCGGTGAGGACGGCCGCGCCCACATTGTCGTGCGCGCCGCCCACGATGGCGAGCACATCACGACGCTCGACGGCCAGGATCGTGCTCTGACGAGCGATATGTGCGTCATCACTGACAATGGCGCCGCGCTCGTCGCCCTCGCCGGCGTCATGGGCGGCGCCGACACGGAGATCACGGACGCGACGGTCGACGTCCTGCTCGAGTCCGCCGCGTTCTCGTCGGCTCACACGTCGCGCACGAGTCGCAACCTGCAGCTGTTCTCCGAGGCTGCTATGCGCTACGAGCGCACGGTCGACCCCGAGGGCTGCCTGCGCGCGGCTGACATCGCCGCCGCCCTGTTCGAGCAGGTGTGCGGTGCCACGGTGTGCGCTGGTGCCGTCGACGCCTATCCCGCGCCCAAGGCCCAGCCGACGCTGACGCTGCGCTGCGAGCGCCTGCGCGCCATGATGGGCGCCCCCATCACCGACGAGTTCGCCTCCCACGCTCTCGAACGCCTCGGCTGCACGGTCGAGGCCGGCTCTGAGCCGCACACGCTCAGCGTTGTTCCGCCGAGCTTCCGTCCCGACCTGCCCCGCGAGATCGACCTGTACGAGGAGGTCGTGCGCCTGTGGGGCGAGGGCGACATCGAGGCCACGATCCCGGCCGCCAAGAACCACGCTGGCGGCCTCACGGAGGAGCAGCGCCTGCGCCGTCGCGTGTGCGAGACGCTGCGCGCCTGCGGCCTCAACGAGACGGTGTCTTATAACTTCGTGCCCGACACGGACCTCGCCCGTCTGCGTATGAGCGAGGAGGGCCGCGGCCAGGCCGTTCGCCTCATGAACCCCATGTCCGCCGACTGGGAGGTCATGCGCCGCTCGCTGCTGCCCGGCCTGCTGCGCAGCGTGTCGTACAACCAGCACCACGGCCAGGGCAACGTCGCGCTCTACGAGACGGGTCGCCTCTACTTCGGACGCGAGGGCAAAGCGCAGCCCAAGGAGCGCGCCTACGTTGCCGGCGTCCTGGCGGGCAGTTGGGGCGAGGACGGCTGGAACGTGCGCTACCCGCAGCTCGACTTCTTCGATGCCAAGGGCGTCGTCGAGAGCCTGCTTGCGGCCATGCGCGTCGAGAAGGTGCGCTTCAAGGCCGCTGACGCCCAGACGCACGCCTTTGCGCAGCCCGGCCGCGTCGCCGAGGTGCTCGCGGGCGGCGCCACGCTGGGCTGGGTCGGCGAGCTGCACCCCGCCATGCTGAAGGACTGGGACGTCGAGGCCCCCGTTGCGGCGTTCGAGCTCGACCTCGAGGCGCTGCTCAAGGCCTCCCACGACGAGCTGCCCTATCAGGACGTGCCGACACTGCCGGCCGTCGAGATGGACCTTGCGCTCATCGTGGACGAGGACGTGACGTGCGAGCGCCTGCTGCAGGTCATCGGTAGCGCCGGTGGCAAGCAGCTCGCCGACGCCCGCCTGTTCGACGTCTACCGCGACCCGAAGCACGTGGGCGTGGGCAAGAAGTCCATGGCGTTCGCGCTGCAGTACCGCGCTGACGACCACACGCTGACGTCTCAGGAGGCCGAGGAGCTGCACGGCCGCCTCGTGACGAAGGTCTGCCGCGCCACCGGTGCGCAGGTGAGAGGGGAGTAATCCCATGCCAAAGCTGTCCCAGCCCCGCGGTGGCGCAACGCCCGCCTCGAATCGCCCCGAGCGCATCGAGGCGGGCGGTGCCCGTGGCGTCCAGCGAGACGACGTCGGCGCGAGCGCGACGCAGGCGAGCGCTGCTCGCACGCGCACGATGGACGCGGGCGGCGTGCGCGCGTTCTCGGCGAGCGACTACCAGGCGCCCGAAGGCGCGCCCGGCGCCGCCCAGACGCAGGCGAGTGCCGTGGATGCCGCGAGGCTGGGACGGGCCGAGGGTGTGTCTTCCCTGCGGCAGGGACATCTGTCGCATTCGCAGGAGGGGCGCGCCAAGGCCGCGGAAGTCCGGCGGGACAAAATGCTGCCCGTAGCCGTCGTGATGGTCGTCGTGGTCGTCGCTATCGGCGTCGGCGCGTTCTTCCTGTTCCGCAGCGCTCTCTCCAGCGTGAACGAGAGCGCGACGAGCGCGCAATCGGCCCACTACGCGACGGACGCGTACGTACTCATGGCCGTGCGCTCGGACGACGGCGCTCTCTCCAGCGCCTACCTGGGCTACGTCGACTCCATCAATGGGCGCACGGAGCTGTGCCTGCTGCCTGCCGACATTGAGGCGACGATGCCGAGCGGCGAACAGGCGGGCACGCTGGCATCCGCGTTTGCCGACGGTGGGCTTGATCGCCTTGCCAGTTCCGTGGGCTCGCTTGGCAACATAGAGCTCGCTGCCTCGTTCGTCGTGACGTCGGCGCAGATGGACGCTATCATCGACGTGGCAACGAACGCCTCCTCGTCGCAGGACGTCGCAGGGCTTGCCGGCACCATCGCCGCCGAGCCGGGACAGAACGTGACGGAGGCTGCCCTGCGCGGCCTGCTCGTGACGATGCACGACGTGGGAAGTGAGGGCTACGTCGAGATGACGGCCCCGACGACGCAGGACGACTCCGCGGCGAAGGAGCTGCTCGTCGACGACTGGCAGACGATGGTGCGCGGCATGCGCGACGCGGCGAGCGACGTGACGCTGGCGGGATAGCCCCGCTGGCATGACGCGCGCCATGCTGGACGATACGAAGAAGAGAGAGCGTGCGATGGCAGAAAGCACACCGAACGGCGCGGGCTCGGCCGGCGACACGATGGAGTTCCTGAAGCTCCTGGACGCCGCGGCGGCCGGAGATCCCCCCTCGGCCGGCGGCGCGGACGTCCCGCCGCCGGCTCCCCATGCGGCGAGTACGGGCATCTCGGACGCGCTGCCCTCAGGCGCAGCGGGAGGACGCATGCCCTCCATCGACGAGGTTGGCACCGCTCCCGACGCGGCCGCCACGCTCAACGTCGCCCCGGTTCGCGCACGCGGCCGCAGCGGCCCCAAGCCGGTCGTCATCAAGGGCGGCCCGCGCCGCGTCGTGCGCGCTGACGGCATGCAGCCGGAGATGGCGGGCGCGCGGGGGCAGCGCCGCTTCTCCCTGTCCTCCGGCCACCAGATGTTCGTGCGCCAGCGTCGCATGACGCCGCTGACCGGCGCGATCATCGGTGTTGTCGCCCTGGTCGTCATTGCGCTCATCGCGCTTGCGAGCTGGGGCGTCGCCCAGAGCACGGCGCGCCACGACAAGCAGCTCGACGTCGTGGGGACGTCTGACTACGACAACTCGCTGTCGTTGACGCCGGCCAACGACGGCGGCTACTACACCGTGTTCTTCGTCACGTCGACGCCGACGGACGAGGAGACGATCGGCACGCTGTCCCAGGCCGTCTTGTACCGTACGGACAAGGCTGTCACGACGGCGATGCGCATCACGGTGCCTGCCAACCTCGCCGTCGCCACAAGCTCGAGCGACTCGACGATGATCTCGCTGGCCGACGCGCTGACGCAGCGTGGCGTGGCGCGAGCCCTGCAGGGCATCGACGATGCGTTCGGCATCCGCCTGTACGAGGTCGTCGTGCTCGACCAGAGCGACTTCGACGCGCTGTCCGCCGTCATGGACGGCACGGCCCAGGCGTCGAGCGTCGACCCGCAGGGGCTACTCGGTCGCGTGCGCTCGAGCTTCACGCTCGAGCAGATCGTCGAGTTCGCCGGCAAGATCGCCGCCGTCGGCCCGTCGAACATCACGAGCTTCGACGCCCCGACCTCTCCGCGCGAGGGCACGGAACTCGTGAACGGCATGTCCGACCAGTTCCGCGCCGCCGTGGAGAACGGCGGGTCGACGCTCATCCGCGACGAGAACGGCAATCCCGCCGGCACGCAGTACGACGAGGCGGGCAACCCCATTCTCGACGAGCAGGGCAACCCCGCCGGCACGATCTACGGTGAGGACGGTCAGCCCATCGTTGAGAACGGCTATCTCGTCATCTACGGTCAGCAGTACGACGAACACGGCAACTTCGTGGGCACGCAGTACGACGAGGCAGGCAACCCCATTCTCGACGAGTGGGGTAACCCCCGCGGCTCACAGTACGACGAGAACGGCGAGTTCGTGCGCGACTGGCGCGGCAACGTGGTGATCTCGGCATGATGGGCGGTTCGTGCGCCACGACGCCGCAGGGGAGCATGCGCCCCAAGGTGAGCGTCATCATGCCGGTCTACAAGGTCGAGGCCTACGTTGGACGCGCCATCGAAAGCGTGCTCGCGCAGACGTTGGGCAACTTCGAGTTCCTCATCGTCGACGACGGCTCGCCGGATCGCTCGGGTGAGATCTGCGACGAGTACGCTGCCCGCGACGCGCGCATCAGCGTCATCCACCGTTCCAACGGGGGCGCTCCCTCTGCGCGCAACGAGGCCATGGACAAGGCGCGCGGCGAGTACCTGTACTTCCTCGACGCCGACGACTGGGCCGAGCCGAACATGCTCGAAGAGATGTACGCGCTGGGCAGTGCCCACGATCTGCAGCTCGTCATCGCCGGCTTCTACATCGACACCTATGCGGGCGACGATCCCACGAACTTCCTGCGCCAGATCCTGCACGTGCCCTCGCAGGTGTTCGAGAGCCAGCGACAGTTCCGCGAGCAGGCGTGGCGCCTGTTCGACGTCAACCAGTTCTACTCGCCGTGGAACAAGCTGTACCGTCGCGACTACATCGAGGCCAACGGCCTGCGCTTCCCGCAGACGTTCTGGGATGACTTCCCGTTCGTGCTGTCCGTCATCCGCGACGTCGAGCGCGTCGGCGTCATGGAGCAGGCGTACTACCACTTCATCCGGGCGCGCGAGGAGAGCGAGACGACGCGCTACCGCAAGGGCATGTACGAGAAGCGCGAGGAGGAGCACCGCTGGATGCTCGACCTCTACGAGCACTGGGACGTCCACGACGATGACAGCCGCGAGATGATCATGCGCCGCTACTCCGAGCGCCTCGTCGGCTGCGTCGAGAACGTCACGTGCCCCGACTCGGGCCTGACGCGCCGGCAGATGCGCGAGCAGGTGCGTGCCATCATCTCGACGCCGCACGCCATAGAGGCTGCCCGGCTCACGCGCCCGCGCAGCACGGCGGTGCGCTGGCTGCTGTGGCCCATCCGCATGCAGCACCCCTGGGTTGCATATGTCGAGGGGCGCTTCATATCGTTTGTGAAGCGCAATTTCTCGCTCGTGTTCGCCCGCCTCAAGGCGGCGCGCTATGGTAACGGCGAGGGGGCCGTCCGCCCGTCGTAAGCGACCGCCCAGCTGTGCGGACGGGCGGCGGCTCCGCTGTTCTCGTGGGCTTGGGTCACAGGGGCGCCGCGGGCCCTCTGACAGGCTATAAAGAGAAGTACAGTGCACACCTACGCGCAACATTATCTGACCCGCGCGTCGTAACCTGACAGAACCGCACACCGGGAGGTGCCGTATGAAGCCGCTGCACATTATGGACACCACCATCAGGGACGGTCAGCAGTCCCTGTGGGCAACGCGCATGACCATCGGCGACATGCTGCCCATCCTGCCGAAGATGGACCAGGTCGGCTACTGGGCCATCGAGGCGTGGGGCGGCGCGACGTTCGACACCTGTCTGCGCTTCCTCGACGAGAACCCGTGGGAGCGCCTGCGCGCCATCAAGAAGCACTGCCCGCAGACGCCGCTGTCCATGCTGCTGCGCGGCCAGAACCTCGTCGGCTACCACCTGTACTCCACCGACATCGTCAACCGCTTCATCGCGGCGGCGCACCGCAACGGCGTCGACGTGTTCCGCGTGTTCGACGCGCTCAACGACATTCGCAACGTCGAGGACTGCGCGGCGGCCATCAAGGCATGCGGCGGTCACTTCGAGGGCGCCATCAGCTACACGGTGAGCCCCGTCCACACGCTTGACAGCTACATCGACTACGCCGTCGCGCTCAAGAACCTCGGCGCCGACTCCATCTGCGTCAAGGACATGGCGGGCCTGCTGACGCCCTATCGCGCCGCGCGCATCACGACGGCGCTGCGCGAGGCGACGGACCTGCCCATCCACCTGCACTGCCACTACGTCGGCGGCATGGCGCCCGCCAACTACATCAAGGGCACGGAGGCTGGCGCCGCCATCGTCGACACGGCGAGCGCGCCTCTGGCCTTTGGCAACTCCCAGCCCGCCGTCGAGATGATCGTCGCTGCGTTCAAGGAGAGCGGCTACGACACGGGCATCGACCTCGACCTGCTCTTCGAGATCGCCAACTACTGGGAAGAGGTCCGCAAGCGCAGCCACTACAAGCGCGGCATCTCGACCCTCATCCACATGCAGGTGTACAAGCACCAGATCCCGGGCGGCATGATGAGCAACCTCATGAGCCAGCTCGAGATCCAGCACGCCTCCGACCGCCTGCAGGACGTCGTCGAGGAGATCCCGCGCGTGCGCGCTGAGGTAGGCTTCCCACCGCTCGTGACGCCCATGAGCCAGATCGTGGGCACGCAGGCCGTGTTCAACGTGCTGACGGGCAAGCGCTGGAGCGTCGTGTCCGCCGAGATGAAGGACTACCTCTGCGGCAAGTACGGCAAGGCGCCCGGCCCCGTCGACCCCGACGTGCTCGCCAAGGTCGTGGGCGACGCCGACCGCCTGCCCGCGAACGTGGCGCCCGGCTCGCTCGTGACGGACTCGTTCGACCAGGCCGCTGCCGAGATCGGCTCGCTGGCCAAGAGCGAGGAGGACGTGCTCATGTACGCCCTGTTCCCCAACGAGGCTCGGGCGTATCTGTCCAAACACCGCACGGCCGACAAAGTCGAGTTCCTGTACGAGGGCGAGAGCAGCCACACGAAAGAGGAGGACTACGTGGACATCAACCAGATTCGCGAGCTCATCCGCGCCGTCGAGGACTCGGGCGTCGGCGAGATCACCATCAAGGAGGCTGGCAGCGAGGTCACGATCCGCAAGCCCGGCGTTGCCGGCGCCCCCGCGGCCACTGCGCCCGTCGTGGCAGCCGCTCCTGCTGCGGCTCCGGTCGCTGTCCCGGCTGCGGCGCCCGCCGGCGATCGCCCTGCGTCGTGGGTGGCCGTCAAGAGCCCGATGGTCGGCACGTACTACGCCGCCCCGGCGCCTGACAAGCCTGCGTTCGTCAAGGTGGGCGACGAGGTCATGGCGGGCAGCACGCTGTGCATCGTCGAGGCCATGAAGCTCATGAACGAGATCACGGCCGAGTCCATGTGCGTCGTGCGCGAGGTCTGCTGCGAGAATGCCCAGGCTGTCGAGTTCGACCAGCCGCTGTTCTACGTCGAGCCCGTTGAGTCCAACGCCGCCGCCGAGAAGCCCGGCATGACGAAGCAGGGGGCCTAGCAGATGTTCTCCCGCGTGCTCGTTGCCAACCGAGGCGAGGTGGCTCTGCGTGTCGTGCGCGCCCTGCGCGAGCTGGGCGTCACGTCCGTCGTGGCATACTCCCAGGCCGATAAGGACACGCGCGCCGTACAGGAGGCCGACGAGTGCGTCTGCATCGGCCCGGCCCCCAGCGCCCAGAGCTACCTGTCCATCCCGGCCATTATCGGCGCCGCCAACTCGCGCCACTGCGAGGCCGTCCACCCCGGCTATGGCTTCCTGTCGGAGAACGCCGACTTCGCGCGGGCCTGCGCCGAGAACGACGTTGTGTTCATCGGCCCGTCCGCCGAGGTCATCGACCGCATGGGCGAGAAGTCCAACGCGAAGCAGACCATGCGTGCTGCCGGGGTTCCCTGCGTTCCTGGCAGCGACGGCGAGGTTCGCACCGTCGAGGACGCCCGCCGCGTCTGCGACGAGATCGGCTTCCCCGTGCTCATCAAGGCGTCGGCTGGCGGTGGCGGCAAGGGCATGCGCGAGTGCTTCTCAGCCGACGAGCTCGAGCACGCGTTCACGGCCGCAAAGAGCGAGGCTGAAGTCGCGTTCGGCAACGGCGAGGTCTACATCGAACGTCTTGTGCGCCGCCCGCGTCACGTCGAGGTGCAGGTGCTCGCCGATACGCACGGCAACGCCATCGCCCTGTGCGAGCGCGACTGCTCCGTGCAGCGCCGCCACCAGAAGCTCATCGAGGAGGCCCCGAGCCCCGCGCTGAGCCCCGAGCTGCGCCAGCGCATGTGCGACGCCGCCGTCGCCGCCGTGCGCGAGGTGGGCTACGTCAACGCCGGCACGATCGAGTTCCTGCTCGACCAGGACGGCAGCTTCTACTTCATGGAGATGAACACCCGCATCCAGGTGGAGCATCCCGTCACGGAGCAGATCACGCTGACGGACCTCGTCAAGGAGCAGATCCGCATTGCCGCCGGCGAGCCGATGTCCATCGCCGACCGCGCTCCGTTCTCGCCCATCGGGCACGCGTTTGAGTTCCGCATCAACGCTGAGGACCCCGAGCACGGCTTCCGCCCCTGCCCGGGCACCATCACGCGGCTCGTGCTGCCCGGTGGCCCTGGCGTGCGCGTCGACACGCACGCCTACCAGGGCTACAAGGTGCCGCCGACGTACGACTCTCTCGTTGCGAAGGTCATCGTCTGGGGTCGCGACCGCGCAGAGGCGCTCGCCCGCGCTGATCGCGCGCTTGCGGAGATGGTCGTCGAGGGCATCAAGACGACGATCCCGTTCCATCGCGCCGCCATTGCCCAGGAGGCCTTCCGCGCGGGCGAGGTGTACACTGACTTCATCCCCGAACACCTGCCCGAGTTCCTGAAGTAGGAGGCTGCCATGGATACCGAGATCGAGCTCGAGGGGCTGAGCATCTCGACGCGCGTGTTCGACTCCGTCGTTCGCATCGCCGCCGAGAAAGTCGACGGGGTCGCCTACGTCGGCATCCCTGCGGGCGTGAACTCCATGCTCACGTCGTTCCTCTCTGAGAAGCGCCCGCTGCAGGTGCCCGCTGTCGGCGTGCGCCGTGTCGATGGGGAGCTGCAGGTCGCCGTGCACGTGACGGCGTTTTTCGGCTATCCTTTCCGGGCCCTGGCCGACGACGTCCGTACGGCGGTCTCGGAGGCCGTCTCCGGTCTTGTCGGCATCGACGTCAGCTCGGTCGATGTGTTCATCGACGCCCTCGTCTTTCCGAAGGAGTAGTTCGTGTCAAGCATTCTCGTGGGGCGCACCCGTGCCCGTAGTCAGGCCATCCAGCTGCTGTTCCAGGCCGAGATCCAGGCGGTCGACGTGTTTGATCTGCTTGCCAGCGGCCAGTACGTGTTGGAAGACGGCCCGCTCGACGAGTATGGCGAGCAGCTGGCGCGCGGCGTCGCCCGCACGAGGCTGTCCATCGACCGCCTCATCGCCGGCGTGTCGCAGAACTGGAACCTGTCGCGCATGCCGCTCGTCGACCGCACCATCATGAGCGTCGCAGTCCACGAGATATTTGACGAGGACGAGGTGCCGACCTCCGTCGCCATCTCCGAGGCTGTCGAGATCTCGAAGGTGTACGGCACGGATGACTCCTCCTCGTTCGTGAACGGCGTGCTCGGCCGCGTCGCCCGCCTCGCAGACGAGCACCCTGACCTCGGCCTGGCGCAGATCGCTAAGCTCGTCGCCCCCGTCGAGGAGGCGCCTGCTGCCCCGGAGACGGCCGATGAGGCGCCGCTCGAGGGCGACGCCGCTCCCGAGGCCGCGCAGGCCGATGTGCCTGCCGAGAAGGGTGCGCATGCCGATGAGTAGCGAGGGACAGTCGTTCAGCGAGGTCGTGGGCCGTCTCGACGAGATCGTCGAGGCAGTGCGCAGCAAGGATGCCTCGCTCGAGCGCAGTCTCGACCTGCTTGACGAGGCCATAGCCCTCGGGTCGCGCGCAATAGAGCTCGTCGACGCGGCAGACGTCTCTCCCGAGGAGCTGGCGCAGGCTGACGCCGCTCCTGCTGACGCCGCACAGGTCGCCGACGGCCCGACCCCGGCCCCCGCGACGGGGACGCCCGGTGATACGCACACGGGGTCGGACGCTATCAGCTAGGAGGTGCGAGCGAGATGTCAGTGCTTGAGCGGATCGGCTGCCCCTCCGACGTCAAGAATCTCTCCCGGGCGGAGCTTTCCCAGCTTGCCTGCGACTTGCGGGCCGAGATGATCGCGGCCACGTCGCTCAACGGCGGCCACCTGGCGCCGTCGCTCGGCGCGGTCGAGATCATCCTGGCCGCCTATCGCGTGCTCGACCTGCCCAAAGACAAGCTGCTGTTCGACGTCGGCCACCAGGCGTACGCCCACAAGCTGCTTACGGGCCGCCTGAGCGGCTTTGCCAAGCTGCGTCGCAAGGGCGGCGTCTCGGGCTTTACGCGCCGCGAGGAGTCTCCCTACGACGTGCACGACGCCGGCCACGCCTCCGACAGCCTTGCCACGGCACTGGGCCTCGCGCTCGGCCGCGACCTTGACGGTTCCGACGAGCGCATCATGGCCGTTATCGGCGACGCCTCCATCGCTGGTGGCCTCGCCATGGAGGCACTCAACTACATCGGCCAGACGCAGGCGCGACGCTTCGTCATCGTGCTCAACGACAACGAGATGTCCATCTCGCATTCCGTGGGTGCCCTGTCGTCCTACCTCGCTTCCATCCGTACGAACGAGCGCTACCGCACCGTGCGCGACTCCGTCGAGGAGGCGATGACGAGCGCTGGCCCCATCGCGGCGGGTCTCATGCGCCTGGGCAACCTCGCTAAGGCCTCGACGAAGCAGCTGCTCGTCCCTGGCATGTTCTTCGAGGAGTTCGGCCTGTCCTACCTCGGGCCTATCGACGGGCACGACCTCGACGTCATGCAGGAGACGATGGAGCGGGCGTTCTCCATGGGCAAGCCCGTCATCATCCATGCCGTCACGCGCAAGGGTAAGGGCTTCGAGCCGGCCGAGCGCAACCCCGAGCTGTTCCACGGCGTTGGGCCGTTCGACCTCACCACGGGCGAGGTCATCAAGAAGCCGGCGTCCGCCCCTAGCTATACGCAAGCGTTTTCGCAGGCGCTGCGCTCCGAGGCGCGGGCCGACAAGGATGTCGTCGCCATCACGGCCGCCATGATGGGCGGCACGGGGCTCACGGGCTTCAAGCAGGAGTTCCCGGGCCGCTGCTTTGACGTGGGCATCGCGGAGGAGTGCGCCGTCACGATGGCGGGCGGCCTGGCAATCGAGGGCAAGAAGCCGGTCGTCGCCATCTACTCGACGTTTTTGCAGCGCGCGTTCGACGAGATCTCGACGAACGTCTGTCTGCCGAACCTGCCTGTCGTGCTCGCCGTGGACCGCGCCGGGCTCGTCGGTCAGGACGGCTCGACGCACCACGGCGCCTTTGACCTGTCTTACCTGCGCATGCTGCCCAACATGCGCGTCATCGCTCCCTCGGACGAGGCGGAGCTCGCTCGCGCGCTGCACACGGCGCTGCGCCTTGGCGGGCCCGTCGCGGTGCGCTACCCGCGCGGCTCTGCCCGCGGCGTTCCCATGCCCGCTGCCGGTGAGGGGCTGCCTGAGAGTGCCCGCGTGCTGCGCGAGGGCAGAGACGCGTGCATCCTGGCTGTCGGCAAGATGGCGTGGACGGCGCTGGAGGCCGCCGAGCTGCTGGTGGCATGCGGCATCGATTGCGGCGTCGTCGACATGCGCTGGGTCAAGCCGCTCGACCGCTCCGCCGTGCGTGACGCGTGCGGCTGCGACCTCGTCGTGACGCTCGAGGATAACGTGCTTGCCGGCGGCTTCGGCGCCGCCGTGCTCGAGGACATGGCTGACGAGGGGTTGTCAGCTCCCGTGCTGCGCCTCGGCCTTCCCGACGCGTTTGTGCCACACGGCTCCGTCGACGAGCTGCTCGCCGACCTGGGGCTGGACGCCGAGGGTGTGGCCAAGAGCATCGAGACGCGCCTGCGCGCGGCGAGGGCGTAGGGGGCGGTCGAATGGCGGGGGCGCGCACGCGGCGCCGGCTCGATGACGAGCTGGTGGCGCAAGGTCTGTTCCGCACGCGCGACGAGGCGATGCGCGCCGTGCTCGCCGGCGAGGTCTCCTCGCGCGGTGAGCGGCTCACAAGCCCGGGCGCTCAGGTGAGGCCGGGCTGCGAGCTGCACGTGCGTGCCGCGAGCCGCTACGTATCGCGCGGTGGCCTCAAGCTCGAGGGCGCACTCGACGCGTTCGGCCTCGACCCGACGGACCTCTCCTGCCTCGATGTGGGCTGCTCGACGGGCGGCTTTACGGACTGTCTGCTCAAGCGCGGAGCCCGCCGCGTCGCGGCCGTCGACGTGGGTCGCGCCCAGTTCGCCTGGTCGCTTCGCACTGATGAGCGTGTCAGCCTCTTTGAGGACACGAACATCTGTGACGCCGATCCCGCCCTGCTCGGCGCTCCGTTCGACCTTGCGGTTGCCGACGTCTCGTTCACGTCCGTCGCGCGCATCCTCGACAGCGTGTGTGCCCTGCTTGGCCCGCAGGGTGCGCTGTGCACGCTCGTCAAGCCGCAGTTCGAGGCGGCGCGCGACGAGGTGGACGAGGGCGGCGTCGTTCGCGACCCCGCCGTGCACGCCCGCGTCCTGCGCGACACGCTCGCGACGTTCGATCGCAGCACGCTTTCCGTGCAGGCCCTGGGCGTCTCGCCGATCCACGGCGCCAAAGGCAACATCGAGTTCTTCCTCTACGCGCGCCAGGGCGTTTCCGCCCTGCCCGTCGACGTCGACGCCCTCGTCGCGCAGGCGTGGGGGAGCGCCAGCGATTCGGGCGCGTTGCGCGCCCAGGCATAGCTGAAAGGTTCGTGATCGATGCGTAAGGTCATGCTCGTTCCCAACGACCTCTATCCCGAGTCCATGGCAGACGCCCGTCGCCTGGCGGACTGGCTCGACGACCAGCTTGTCGACGTCGCGTGGGCACCATCGTTCGGCTCTGATGACGCGGGCGAGGCGCTCGAGGGCGTCGAGCTCGTCGTCTCGCTCGGCGGCGACGGCACGCTGTTGCGCGCGGCGCGCCTCGTTGGTACGTCCGAGGTTCCGATTCTCGGCCTTTCCTACGGTCACCTCGGCTTTCTGACGTGCGACCAGGGCGAGCTGGACGTGTGCGGCATCGTGGGCCAGGCGTTGGCGGGCGAGCTGCACCCCTCGCGCCGCGCGGCCCTCGTCGCCGAGCTGAGCGGTGCGGATGCAGGCGGCAGGCTCGTGCAGCGCCAGGCGTTCGCGCTCAACGAGGTCGTGCTGTCGCGCGGGGGCTCGGGCAAGATCGTGGAGTTCGACGTCAAGGTGAACGGTCGCGCCATCGATGATCTGCGCGGCGACGGCTTCGTCGTGGCCAGCGCCACCGGGTCGACCGGCTACGCGCTGTCGGCCGGCGGCCCCATCGTGACGCCGGAGTTCAAGGGCATGGTGTGCGTGCCGATCGCCCCGCACACCATCACGGCGCGCGCGTTCCTCACGTCGGCGTCGGACGTCGTCGAGCTCGACGTGACAGATGCGCGCTCCATCGATCGCTGCGTGTTCGCCGACGGCGTGGCTCTGGCCGACGACCTACTCGTCGAGCGGCTCGTCGTGCGCCGCGCTCCGGCTGACGTCATCCTGCTTACGAACGACGTCAACGAGTTTTACGGCTCCGTGTCGCGCGTGTTCTACGGCGCGTGCCGCTAGCGGCTGGGGGAGGGCCCGATGCTTGACGAACTGCACGTCTCGAACCTCGCGCTCATCAGCGACGCCACGCTCGTGCCGGGTGCCGGCCTCACCGTGCTGACCGGCGAGACCGGCGCCGGCAAGTCGGCGCTGCTCTCGGCCATTAAGCTGCTCATCGGCGAGCGCGCCTCGGGCGACGCCGTGCGCGACGGGGCCGAGGGGCTCGTCGTGGAGGGCCGCTTCTTCCTGCGCGCCGACGGCGACGCCTGTCCCGACGGCCACGTTGCCAGCCGCCGTGTGAGCGCCGAGGGCCGCAGCCGCTGCTCGCTTGACGGCGCCATGGCGACGGTGGCGCAGCTCGCCGATGTCGTGGGCTCGACGGTCGACCTCTGCGGCCAGCACGACCACCAGCGCCTGCTGAGCCCGGCCAATCACCTTCCGCTGCTCGACGCGTGGGCCGGCGAGTCCGTTGCAGCGGCGCGCGCCTCCTACGAGCAGGCGTTTGACGCCCGCAGACGCGCAGCCGCCGAGCTCGACCGCGTGCTCGCCGCCCGCAGCGAGGAGGCGTCGCGTGTCGAGGAGGCCCGCTTCACGCTGGCGCGCATCGACGAGGTGGCGCCCCAACCGGGCGAGTACGAGGAGCTTGAGGCGTCGCTGCCTCGCTTGCAGAACGCCGAGGCACTGGCATCGGCGGCCAACGCGGGCTACGAGGCGCTCTCGTCCGACGGCGGGGCGCTCGACGCCGTGAACGCTGCCATCTCGGCGCTCGAGGGCGTCCGTGGATACGACGCAGAGCTGGGCAAGCTGGCCGACGCCCTGACGGAGAGCACGTACGGCCTCGAGGACGCGAGCCGCGAGCTGCGGCGCTATCGCGACGACGTCGACTTCGACCCCGAGGCGCTTGCCCGGGCGACCGATCGCATGGGCGAGCTGACGGGTCTGCTGCGCTCGTTTGGCCCGCGCATGGAGGACGTGCTTGCGAAGCGCGAGGAGGCTGCCGCCCTCGTCGCGCTCGTCGACGACTCCGAGGAGCTCGAGCGCAAAGCCCGCGCCGCCCTCGACCAGGCCGACGAGGTGCTCACGCAGGCTGCCGCGGCGCTCACGCAGGCGCGCAGTCAGGCGGCCCCGCGCTTTGCGGCTGAGGTCAGCGCCCAGATGGGTCGCCTCGAGATGGCGGGCGCCGAGCTCATCGTCGACGTGGCGGAGCTGCCGCGCGCCCAATGGGGCCGCCACGGCGCCGACCGCGTCGAGTTCCTCTACCGGCCAGGTGCCGGCCTCGCGTCGCGTCCGTTCGCCAAGATCGCCTCGGGCGGCGAGGTCAGCCGCGTCATGCTCTCCATCAAGGTGGCGCTGGGCGGCCACGACGACGTCGAAACGCTCGTGTTCGACGAGATAGACACGGGCGTCGGTGGCTCGACGGCGCGTGCCGTGGCGGCCGTGCTGGCAGACCTTGCGCGGACACACCAGGTCATCGTCGTGACGCACCTCGCGCAGATCGCCGTGTTTGCCCAGCGCCACTATGTCGTAAGCAAGGGCCTGTCCCCGGTCGACGGGCGCAACGAAACGCGCCTCGTCGCCGTCGAGGGCGAGCAGCGCGTGCGGGAGGTGTCACGCATGCTTTCGGGCGACGTCGACGACGCCTCGCTCGAGCACGCACGTCGCCTGCTCGCGCAGGCCTCCGCCGAAGCGGCGCCTGTCCCCTCCCGGGCATAGGGCATTTCTGTGGAGCACGTCGGCGTCGTCAAGAAGGACGCGCGCACAAAGAACCTCGTGGCGCGGCTCGTCCCCGGGGACATCGCCCTCATCGACCACGTCGACCTCGATCGCGTGAGCGCCCAGGCGCTCGTGGCGACCGGCGTGCGCGTCGTCATCAACGCTGCGCGCTCCATCTCGGGACGCTACCCCAACCAGGGCCCCGCCATCCTGCTCGACGCCGGCGTCATGCTCGTCGACGACGCGGGGCGTGCCCTGTTCGACGAGCTCTCCGAGGACGAGCACGTCACCGTGACCGCAGACGGCGTCGTGCTGCGCGGCGGGCAGACGATCGGTGCGGGGACCGTGCTGACGCGTGCTAGTGTTGAACGGGCGCTGCGTGACGCGGACGCGTGTCTCGACGAGCGCCTCGAGGCGTTCGTGCGCAATACGCTCGACTACGTCTCGCGCGAGCACACCGTGCTGCTCTCCGACATGGAGGTGCCGCAGACGCGCGACCAGATCGCGGGCCGACAGACGCTCGTCGTGACGCGCGGGCCGTCGTTCGAGGAGGATCTCAAGGCCCTGCGCAGCTACATCGCCGAGACGAGGCCGGCCATCATCGCCGTCGACGGCGCCGCCGACGTCCTGCTGCGCGAGAAGGTCGTGCCTGACGTCATCATCGGCGACATGGACTCGGTGTCCGACGCGGGCCTTCGCTGCGGTGCCCAGCTCATCGCGCACGCCTATGGGGACGGGCGGTGCCCGGCCGCGGCACGCCTCGACAGGCTGGGGCTGGCGTACTCCACGTGGGCGCTGCCTTGTACGAGCGAGGATCTCGCGCTTCTGCTGGCCTGGCACGGGCGCGCCGACCTCATCGTGGCCGTCGGGTCGCACACGAGCCTGAATGACTATCTCGACAAGGGACGAAGCGGGGCGTCGTCCTCGTTTCTTGTGCGCCTGAAAGTCGGGGACAAGCTCGTGGATGCGCGCGGCGTGAGCCGGCTGTACCGGGCCGCCCCGCGGCCGCGTCACCTCATGCCCGTCGTTTTGGCGGGGCTGGCCGTTGCCGTCGTGGCGATAGCGGCGTCCGAGCCGCTGCGTTCGGCGCTCTCGCTGCTGTGGCTGACGCTGCGGGCCCAGCTCGACCTGCTATTCTAGGGAGCGTCCGTGCGGCCGGGAGGGGGCTTGTGCGATGTATAACCTGCGCTACCACATCGTGACCGTCACGGCCATATTCGTTGCGCTGGCGATTGGCCTTCTGCTTGGCGTGGCAATTGGCCGCTCCAACGCCGTCCAGGCCACGACAGATTCTCTCGTGAGCGGTCTGCGCGACAGCCTCGATGTGCTGCAGGACGAGAACGACGCCCTGTCCGCGCAGGCTCGCGAGGCCGGGCAGCTCAACGACGCCCTCGTGGGAGCATGGACATCCGGGCGACTCGCGGAGCGTGACGCCCTCGTGTTGGGGGACGCCGGGTCGGCAGAGTGCGTGGCGCGCGTCACGAACGTGCTGGGCGCGGCAGGGGCGACGGTGCATGCGGTGACGCTCGCGTTGCCGGATACCGACGACTCCTCCTACGCTGACGTGCGGGCAGGTCTTTCCGGCCTGCTGCCCGGGGACGTGCCCGAGGGCCGCGCCGAGCTGGCCGACATGCTGGGGGAGGCGCTCGCGGCGGAGTGGGGCGCGACGGCAGGGCGGGATGGTTCGAGCCACGCGGGCTCGGAGGTTTCCGATGCCGCTTCGACGCAGCTTGGGGATCGTTCTGCGCAGGCGGCATCTGGGGCGGGCGAGAGCCAAATCTCCGACGGGGCGACGTTCCCCCTGACGGACTACCTGCGTTCGTGCGGCGTGCTCGCGACGTCCTCTTCCGACGCTGAGCTGGCCTCGTGCTCCCTCGTCGTGGACGTCGCCGTCGAGCGCGATGGTGCCGCCCCGCTCTCGCTGGCGCTGACAGCCGCGCTGACGGAGCGCGGCGTTCCGGCCGTCGCGACGCAGCTGTCCGATTCGGAGGCCTCGCTCGTGCAGGACGCCTGGGCGCACGGCGTCTCGGGTATGGCCGCTGTCGACGAGGCGGCGGGCGCCTACGGCGTCGTCGCGCTGCTCTCGGGTGCCGTTCCGGGTGCGTACGGCGTGGAGGGGCGCGACCCCTGGCCGTCCGTCCCCGATGATGTGGCGAGCGCTTTCCGGGAGGGAGATCTCTCTGCCTCTGCTGATGCGGCCGCCCGGGCGCAGGCGACATCGTGAGCCCCGCTGTCGTACTTGCCCAGCTCGCCATACTCGCCGTCACGGGCATCGCCGTCCCGATAGCGCTCATGCGCATGCTTGCCGCGCGCCTCGCGCATACGGCGCCGCGCGTGCGCAACTACCGCGGGCGCGAGGTGTTCACGGGGCTAGGCGTTGTCTGGGTCGTCTGGATGGCCTCGTTGATGGTGGGCGCCGCCGTACTCGACATGGCGTTCGCGTGGCGCCCTGCGTGGATCGGGACGCTGGTCAAGGCCGCCCCGCTCGTATTCGGCGCGTGCGCTCTCGGGATGTTCGACGACCTCGCCGGGTCGGGCGATCCCGCCAAGGGCTTTCGCGGGCACGTCGCGGCCCTGCGTCGCGGGGAGGTCACGACCGGCATGCTCAAGTTGTTGGGCATCGGCGCTCTGAGCCTCGTCGTTGCGGCGCAGATCTCCGGCGAGCCAGCGATGACGCCCTCCTATGTCGGCGGCCTGGTGCTGCGCGCCTCCGTCATGGCGCTGTTCGCCAACGAGATAAACCTGTTCGACCTGCGCCCCGCCCGTGCGCTCAAGGTGTACGTGCTGTTGCTGCTCGTGTCCTGCGCCGTGCTGGCGGGGCTAGCGGCGAGCGCCAGGGGGGCCGTGTCCGTGGCGGGCGTCGCCATTTTGTCGCTTGCGCCCGTGGTGGCCGTGTGGCCCTACGACGCGCGTGAGCAGGGGCTCATGGGAGATGCCGGGTCGAACGCCATGGGTGCGTACCTGGGATTCATTGTCGCGGCGTCAATGCCCCTAGCCGGGCAGGTTGTCGTCGCGGCCCTGCTGCTCGCGGCAAACGTGGCCTCGGAGCGCGTGAGCTACTCGGCGCTCATCGAGCGAACCGCACCCCTGCGCTGGCTCGACCGCCTCGGCCGCCCGCGCGACTAACGTCAGCAGCACGACGACGAACCGCCTCACTTGGGGAGGTTTCGTCGCGTGCCGTGTCGGTGGTCGGCCTGTTCGTAGGGCCTTGTAGAATCAAGTGCGGTGCCAGCGGCGTCCCGGCTGCGGGCGGCGCTTCCAAGCGATTGGGGGTGTTCGCCTTGGTCACACAAATCCTCAACGCCCTCGCGGCGGTCGCGACCGTCGCAGGCTTCCTTCTGGAAACCTGCGAGAAGATACTCAAGCTTCGCAAGGGGAGGAATTCGCACGTACGGGAGGCTCGGGAGGAGGCCAGCGAGAAGGCTTCCGAAAACAAGTAGGGCTGAGGTTGCAGCCTCAGCCCTAAAATAAACACCGCGCCGCCCGCCCCAGGTTAATTCGCCGCGGGCACGCTGGTACCGCTATTATACTCCTCGGGGGGCATTGCGCCGTGGCCCAATGCGGTATACCAAAGAAGCACAAGGCGAGAGCTTCGCGCTGGTGTGCCGCTGTCATCCCTAGGACTTGTTTTGCACAAAGGTGCTAAGACGGCGTCACACGAAGAAGGCCAGGCGGCACGTGCCGTTCTGGCCTTCGAGTTTCAGATGGTGCCCCCTGAGCGATTCGAACGCTCGACCTTGGGATTAGAAGTCCCCTGCTCTATCCAGCTGAGCTAAGGAGGCGTGTGGTGCTGCACAGCAGGGTGCAATTATACCGACCGACGCGCTTTCGCACCAGATGCTACTCCCTGCGCCATCCCACGTACAGACAGGTCATCGTGGTTCCCGTGCGTTCGTGACGCCTCGCGCCGCGCTCGACGCTCCGAGCGACGCCGCAGCTCTCTTGCTGGCAGCGCGGCACGCTCTCCGGCCGTTCCATGGTATAAGGGAGGCGTATCGGCGGATGCGCGCGTCTGCGAAGGGGTTGGCGCGCGCCTGCAACGGCAGGGGGTCGCCCATGGCTTCTTTGGAATCAGGGGGCACGCCGCACGGCGGTGACGCCGTTCCTCGCGAGCCTCTCGCTGCCAAGTCGCCCGCTCCGGATGCGGCCGTCGCCCGCCCTCTTCTCACGGCGTTTTCGTGCGGCGCCGCCTACCTGGCGCTCGTCGTGTTGTTCTCGTTGACGCCGCTGTTCACGCGGGAGACGCTCGTGCGCCCGGCCGATGGCCTCGGGCCTGCGCTTGGCCTGTTCTTCGGGGCCCCCGCGATCGTGGGCTGCTCCGTTGCCTCTCTGGCGGGGGCGCTGCTCGGCGGCATGCCGATCGGCCCGGCCGTGCTGTTTGCGCTGGCTCAGGTCGTCTACCTCGCCATCCCACGCCTGCTGTGGCGCCTTGTCGCAGGCCGCATCGCCCCCGCCGTCCGCCGCAGGCTTCCCTCAAACTCGTCGGGGCGTGGCGCCGCCGCGCCCCAGGACTCGCACGGCCTTGAAGGCGGGGTGCGCCCGCGCTTTGACACGGCGGGCAAGGTGGCGCTCTACGTCGCGCTCGTCCTGGTGGACGCGGGCTTTGCGGCGCTCACCCTCTCGGCGTTCGGGCCGGCGGAGTTTTCCGGTGTCGGCGCCCCGCTCGTGTGGTTCCTCAACTCGTTTGTCTTCGGCTGCTACGTCGGCCTGCCCTGCGCCCTCGTGCTGGGGTGGCGTCGCGGCCGCACGCTGGGCGAGCTTGTCGTCGCGCTGTTCCTCGTACTCATGGCTGCCGTCATCGTCGGCTTCTTCGCCATCGCCTACGGACCCTATCTCGTGGACGGCTCGTTGGCGACGCTGCAAGACTGGGGCTACTTCATCAGCTCGAGCTACCTCGTCGTTCTGGAGTTCACGGTCGCGGGCCTGCTGTTCATGGTCGTCGTCGTGGGCATCGTCGAGCGGCGCGTCTCCCGGCCGGTCATGGCCCTGCGCGCCTCGGCGACGGCATTCATGGGCGAGCTTGCGGCGCGCGAGGAGCACGGCGGCGAGCTGCAGGCCCTTCCCGTCGACGAGCGGGCCTTGCGCCCAGCGGCGGAGATCGGCGACCTCGTGGGCTCGGTCAACGCCATGCAGGCGGGCCTGGTGAGCTACGTGGAGCGCTTCGAGGCGGCGGCTGCCGAGCGCGAGCGTACGGCCGCGGAGCTCGACATCGCGCGTGAGATTCAGCTCTCCGCCGTGCCGCACGACTTCTCCGCGCTGCGCGAGCGCTATGGTCTGGACGTGAGCGGCTTCCTTCGTCCGGCGCGCGAGGTAGGCGGCGACTTCTATGACGTGTTCGAGCTGCGCGAGGGTGAGGTCGCGTTCGTCGTGGGCGACGTGTCGGGCAAGGGTGTCCCTGCCTCGCTGTTCATGATGCGCGCGCAGGGGCTCATCCGCGCGTGCATGCTCGCCCACGACGACCTGGGCGAGGCCCTCGCTGCCGCAAACGACGGCCTTGTGGAGCGCAACGACGCCATGCTGTTCGTGACGGCGTTCGTCTGCGCGCTTGACGTGTCGTCGGGCCGGCTGCGCTATGCCAACGCCGGGCACAACCCGCCCTCGCTGCGCCGCGGGGGCGTGCGGACGTACCTGCGCGCGCGACCCGGTCTCGTGCTCGGTGCCATGGCGGGCATGCCCTACGCGCAGGCGGAACTGTCGCTGACGCCCGGCGACGAGATCATGCTGTACACGGACGGGGTGACGGAGGCGGCTGACGGCTCGGCGGCCCTGTTCGGCGAGGCCCGTCTTGCCGAGGCGCTTGCCACCTGCGACGCGGGTAGCCTCGCAGAGGCCGCGCCCGAGGCCGGCCTCTCGCGCATGGGGGCCGCCATCGAGGCCGTTGTCTCGCGCATCGACGCGTTTGTCGATGGAGCGCCCCAGGCAGACGACATCACGCTCGTCGGCGTCTCGTGGGACCTGCCCCTGCGCGAGATAGACCTACCCAACGAGGATCGCTTCCTCGACGACCTGTTCGCCTTCCTCAAGCCTGTGACCGACGACCTCGTGGCGCGGAACCTCGCGACGGCGAAGCTCTCGTTTGACCTGCGCCTTGTGGCGGAGGAGCTGTTCGTCAACGTCTGTCACTACGGCAGCCCGGCAGGCGACGCGTTCCCGGTGCGTGTGTCGCTTGCCGTCGACGAGCGGGCGCGGCGACTGTTCTTGACGATGCGAGACGGCGGCGTCGCGTACAACCCGCTCGAGCACGCGACGCGCATGCCGACGCCAGACGGCCCGGTAGGCGGATTGGGCATCCACCTCGTGCGGACGTGCATGCAGTCCGTGCTCTACGAACGCGACGGTGGCGACAACGTGCTACGCATGGCGAAGGACTTCGTGTAGGGAAAACTCGCGCGGCCGGCCCGCCATAGCGCGCGTTCATACCGCGCGAAGCCCGGCGCCGCACATTTTGGCAGGGATGCCGTCGGTGTTGCTTTTTCGTTGCAGTTGTTCGGGTATGATGACAGTGAAGAGAAGAGGCGAGCCCTCCTCCGAGGCAGGCAGGACGTTTGGCCTGTGGAACCGGACGAGAGGCGGCGCCTCGAGCAGGGAATGGCGAAAGGAGGCCCCCATGAAGGAAGCGGAAGGCCGTCGAGAGCAGCAGGCTCAGCGCGCCGTTGAGCAGAAGCGCCTGCGCGAGGGTGTCGAGGAGCCCCGCAAGCTGACCGACCGACAGCTCGGCCAGGTCGTGGGCGGCATTGGCATCAAGGGCTACCTGCCTAACCTGCGCAACAGCTAGCATCTCGCTGTTCAGCCCGCTTTCCCGCGACTGCTGCGGGCGCGGGCTGCAGGGCATCGCCTCGTCGCCTGAGCGCGCGGGGCGATGCCCTTTTTCTCATGTCGCGCACCACACGATCCGAGGCGTCGGCCATCGCAAGCGCCCGGAGCACCACAACGAGGAGGCTGCATGGACGTAGCGGTGAACATGGACGGCACGTGCGCCCTGGTCAGCGTGCGCGGCTCGCTCAACACGAACACGGCGCCCCAGCTCGAGCAGGCGCTCGAGGGCGTCTTTTCGCAGGCGAGCGCCATCACGTTTGACTTTGACGGCCTCGAGTATGTCTCATCTGCCGGCTTGCGCGTGCTCATGATGGCGTTTAAGCGCTTGGGAGGTCAGGGCGTCGCCATCGAACACGCCTCCGACGAGATTCGCGAGGTGCTCGAGATAACCGGTTTCTCGACGCTGTTCGAAGTGAGGTAGCACATGGCTGACACAGACGGCGGCCCTGCTTCCATATTCCGTAAGAAGAGCCTCGACCGCGTGTCGTCGCCTGATCAGCTTGACCAGTACATCCGCGTGTCGAGCCCCGGCGCTTGGATGGTGCTCATCGCCATCGTCCTGCTTGCGCTGGCGGCCGTCATCTGGCTGTTCCTCGGGCGCGTCCCCTCGACGCAGCCCGCGACGATCACCGTTGAGAACGGGCAGATCACCGGGCAGGTCGGGGGCGTCTCCGACGGCACGTACCAGGCGGAGATCACCGTGAGTTCGGACAGCCCCTCTGCCCTGTTCCTCGGCCGATAAGTGCGGGTGAGAGCCATGGCGAAGGCGAGACGTTCCCCGGGGGAGCCCGGAAAGATGGCCGGCAAGATCCCCCAGATCATGCAGATGGAAGCGCTCGAGTGCGGCGCCGCGAGCCTTGCAATGATTTGCGCCTACTGGGGCAAGTGGCTGCCACTGGAGCAGGTGCGTCTCGACTGCGGCGTCTCGCGCGACGGCTCTTCGGCGCTCAACGTCGTCAAGGCGGCGCGCTCGTACGGCTTTGAGGCGAAGGGTTATCGCTTCGAGCCCGAGACGCTGCGCGAGAAGGCGACGTTTCCCTGCATCGTGCACTGGAACTTCAACCACTTCGTCGTCGTGCGCGGGTTTCGTGGCAAGCACGTCTACCTCAACGACCCGGCCCGCGGCGAAGTGCGCATAGGCCTCGAGGAGTTTGACCGCTGCTTTACGGGCGTCTGCCTGCAGTTCGCCCCCACGGATGCTTTCGAGCCGGGCGGAGAGCCCGCGTCGGTGCGATCGTTCGCGCTCGGCCGACTGCGCGGCACGGCGACGGCTCTGGCGTTCGTGGCGCTGACGTCGGTCATCACGTCGGTCATCAACGCTGTCAACCCCGTGTTCTCGCAGGTGCTCACCGACAAGCTGCTCGGAGGCAGCAACGACGGATGGCTCGTGCCGTTTATCGTGGCGCTGGCGGCTGTCGGCGTCGTCCAGGTCATCGTCGCCATCCTCAACGCCCGCTACCTGCTGCGTGTCGAGGGCAAGATGGCCGTCTCCGCCAACTCGAGCTTCCTGTGGAAGCTGCTGCACCTGCCCATCGAGTTCTACTCGCAGCGCTCCGCCGGTGACATCCAGGCGCGCGCCGCCTCGAACACGCAGGTTGCGTCACGCCTCATCGGCAAGCTGGCGCCCCTCGCCATCAACTTCGTCATGCTCGTGTTCTACCTCGTCGTCATGGTGAGCTACTCGCCGCTGCTCGCGGCCATCGGCATCACGGCGACGGTCGCCAACCTCGTTTTGGCGCGCGTCATCTCGCAGAAGCGCGTCAACATCGTGCGCGTCCAGATGCGCGACCAGGCCAGCCTCAGCGCGGCGACGGTCGCCGGTATCGACATGGTGGAGACCATCCGGGCGTCGGGTGCCGAGGACGGCTACTTCCAGCGCTGGAGCGGCTACCAGGCGGGCGCGAACAACCAGGAGGTTAGCTACGCGCGCCTCAACGCCTACCTGGGCACCGTGCCACAGGTCGTGTCGGGCGCGTCCAACGTCGCCGTGCTCATGGTCGGCGTGTGGCTCGTGCTGCAGGGCCAGTTCAGCATCGGCATGATCCTGGCATTCCAGGGCTTCCTCGCGCAGTTTGCCGCGCCTGCCCAGTCCCTCATCGAGACGATGCAGTCGTTCTACGAGATGCGCACCGACATGGAGCGCATCCAGGACGTCATGGACTACGCGGAGGACCCGCTGGCGGGCGGCGCCGAGCGGGGAGCTGAAGATTCCGCGGGCACCCAGCAGGCGCACGAGTCCTACGAGAAGCTGCGCGGCGAGGTTGACATGCGCGGCGTGACGTTCGGCTACTCCCGCCTTGCGCGACCGCTTGTCCAGGGGTTTGACCTGCATGTTGCCGCCGGCTCAAGCGTCGCGTTCGTCGGGCCGTCCGGCTGCGGCAAGTCGACGATCGCCAAGCTGCTTACGGGTCTGTACCGCCCGTGGGAGGGCGAGGTTCTGCTCGACGGAACACCGCTGCCCGATATCCCACACCCTGTGCGCACGGGCTCGGTGGCCGTCGTCGACCAGGATATCGTTCTGTTCGAGGGATCCATCGACGAGAACATCAGTCTGTGGGACAGCTCTATCGAGGACTACGAGGTCATACTCGCGGCGCGCGACGCGAAGATCCACGACGACATCATGGCGCGGCCGGGCGGCTATGCCGGCAAGCTCGCCGCGGGTGGAACGGACATGAGCGGCGGCCAGCGCCAACGCCTCGAGATCGCCCGCGCACTGGCGACCGACCCGACGATTCTCGTTCTCGACGAGGCGACGAGCGCGCTTGACGCCGTGACGGAGCATGAGGTCATGCAGAGGATCCGCCGGCGCGGCATCACACTCGTCGTCGTGGCACACCGCCTGTCCACCATTCGCGACTGTGACCAGATCATCGTGCTCGACCGCGGCAACATCGTTCAGCGCGGCACGCACGACGAGCTCATGGCGCAGGGCGGGCTGTACGCCTCGCTCGTCACGCAGGAATAGGGGTGCCCCATGGGATGGTTTGACAGCCAGATTCAAGAGCGCCTCAAGAGCGACCGCGAGGGCGTCGAGTCGAGCATTGCCGACCTCACCGAGGCACTGACCGGCTTTTCCGGCGCCCACGACGCCAGCCGCGCGACGACGGATGCCGTGGCGGACGTGCTGGCGTACTTCGGGGCGCGTCCCCAGGAGGCGCCTCAGGGCACGACGGCGCTTGCCGACGTCATTGATGCCCAGGTGCGCCCGCTCGGCATCATGTACCGCGAGGTGAGCCTGACGCCGGGCTGGTCGCGCGAGGCGGCAGGCGTCATCCTCGGCACGCGCGACGACGGCACGCCCGTGGCGCTGCTGCCCCACGGCGCGCGCGGCTACGCCTGCCACGACCACGCGACGGGCAAAGTCGTGCCCCTGGGCTCCGACGACACCGCCGGGCTGCGGCGCCATGCTCTGCTGTTCTATCGCCCGCTGCCGGCGCACGAGCTCGGCGTGCGTGACATCCTCGCGTTTCTGGCGCGCTCCGTCGACCGGCGCGACTGGATCATGGTCGCGGTCGCTGCCCTGGCCGTCTCGCTCATCGGCCTCGTTCTGCCCGCGCTCAACCAGGTCATCTTCGGCCCACTCGTGGCGTCGGGCAACGCGTCGCTCGTGGCGCCCGTGGCCGTCGTGCTGTTGTGCGTCACGTTTGCCCAGATCGTCATCGGCGTCGTGAAGTCGCTGCTCATCTCACGCATCCAGACGCGCGTGTCCGTGGCGCTGTCCGCTGCCGTCATGATGCGCGTGCTGCAGCTGCCCACGGGCTTCTTCAAGAAGTACTCCGCCGGTGCCCTGGCCACGCGCATCGCGTGCGTGCAGGCCATATCCGACACACTGCAGAGCGTCATACTCGGTGCCGGCCTTACAGCGACGTTCTCCGTCGTGTACATCTTCCAGATCCTGACGATCTCGCCGGCACTCGTGGGCCCGGCGCTCGTGGCGACGCTGGCAACGGTCGGCGTGCTCGTCGCCATCGCGCTGGCCCAGGCGCGCATGATGGGCGAGCTGCTCGAGTGGCGCTCGAAGCGCAGTGGCTGGGAGTACGCGCTCATCGGCGGCATGCAGAAGATTCGCCTCGCAGGTGCGGAGAGCCGCGCGTACTCCCGCTGGGCCGACATCTACAAGAACGAGGTGCGCCTCACGTATCGCGGTCCCGTGCTCGTGCGTTACGGCGCGGCGCTGCAGGTGGCCGTGTCGCTGGCGGGAACGCTGTGGATCTACTGGACGGCCGTGAGCCAGGGCGTGTCCGTGGCGGACTACATGGCTTTCACGACGGCGTACGGCATGGTGTCGGGCGCTCTGATGTCGCTGGGCGCCGCGGCGGCGCAGGGCATGGCCATCAGGCCGTACCTCGACATGGCGCGCCCCCTGCTCGAGGAGGTGCCCGAGCTGTCGGAGCGCCGTCACGCCGTGGGGCGCGTGACGGGCGGCATCGAGATGGACCACGTGACGTTCTCGTACGGTGAGGGGCGCCCGCCCATCTTGAAGGACCTCTCGTTCAAGATCCGTCCCGGCCAGTACGTCGGAGTCGTTGGGCGCACGGGCTGCGGCAAGTCGACGCTGCTCAGGCTGCTTCTCGGCTTCGAGGAGCCCCAGACGGGCGCCGTGTACTACGACGGGCGCGACCTATCGACGCTCGACCTGCGAGGGCTGCGGCGCAACATCGGCGTCGTACTGCAGGACGGTAAGCTTTTCGCGGGCGACATCTACTCGAACATCGTCGTGTCGGCTCCGTGGCTCACGCTCGACGACGCGTGGGCGGCGGCCGAGCTCGCGGGCATCGCCGACGACATTCGCGCTATGCCGATGGGCATGCAGACCATCATTTCCGAGGGAGCGGGCGGCCTGTCGGGCGGTCAGCGCCAGCGCCTGATGATCGCGCGCGCCATCGCCGCCAAGCCGAAGATCCTGATGTTCGACGAGGCCACGAGCGCCCTGGACAACGTGTGTCAGCGCATCGTGTCCGAGTCACTGGCGAGCCTGCGCTGCACACGCATCGCCATCGCCCACCGACTGTCGACCATCCGCGAGTGCGACCGCATCCTCGTGCTCGACGGGGGGCGCATCGCCGAGGACGGCACGTACGACGAGCTCATGGCGCAGGGCGGCATCTTCAGTGAGCTCGTTGCCCGCCAGCAGGTGTAAAGCGCCCCGGATTAGTCGCAAGGCTTCCCGGGGCTCGGGCCTGCCCCTAGCCGATGCTCGCCAGGTGTCGTCTGGCTCCGCTCGAGCCCCAGCTCTGGGCGCGTTTTGCCCCAACCCCGGGCGCATTTTGCGGTTATGCGAGGTCTTGTAAAAAAGCTGGCTGTAAATGGGCGCGGATTGCGGTTGTGCTGGGTTTGCAGGCTCGACTGCATGGCGCACGTGCGGGTGGCTTTGAGAAACCCGCAGGTAGGAGGACCACGCGTTTCGCGCCTTCCCCGCCTCGCACGAAAAAAAACGACGCAAACCTCGCATCACCGTGATTTGCGCCCATTTCCAGCACCCGGTTTTGCAGAACCTCGCACAACCGCAGGATTTGACCGGCGGGCGGGCTCGAACCCGGGCACGATGTCCAAACTGCCGGCAGGATCCAGCCGGGCCCCAGGCCCTGCCCGTACGCGTGCCAAAGAAGAAAAACGCCCGCGCATCCCCGGGGGTTTGCGCGGGCGTGAGAGCATGCGAGTTCGTTTAGCGATCCGAGCGCTTCTTGTCGATCATGATGCCGATGACCATCACGAGGAACATGCCGACGACGAGCAGGGACCGTAAGATGAAGCCGCTTAGTTCGGTGTCCATAGCCAATCCATTTCAACGGGGGCGGCCATGTGCTGCCCTTTCTCTGCCCAGAAGTGTAGGCAATCCCGTCTAAAGATAGGGTTAAGCTTTCTGGACACCGATACCTGGCGTCCGGTCGGGGCGCGACGGGCGCCCCGACCAGAGTCTGCGCTCTCCCTACTCGAACGTCTCGGCCACGAGCTTGAGGCCGTCGACGATGCCGAGATGCTGCGGGCAGGCGCGCTCGCACGCGCGGCAGGCGATGCAGTCGCTTGCCCTGCCGTGGTCGCGGGCGTAGCCGCGGTAGATCATCTTCTGCGTTGAGAAGTCTCGGCTTACGGTGCGCTTTTCGGCGTTGAGCAGGCTGAAGTACTCCGGGATGGCGATGTCGCGTGGGCAGTGGCTCACGCAGTAGCGACACGCGGTGCACGGGATGGTGATGTTGCGTCGCACGAGCTCGCCGACCTGGTGCAGCAGCTCGACCTGATCGGCGGGGAGCGGCTTGAAGTCCGCCATGAACGCTACATTGGCGCGCAGCTGCTCGAGGTTTGACATGCCGGAGAGCACCATCTCGACGCCCGGCAGGCTTGCGGCGAAGCGGATGGCCCACTCGGCAGGGGAGCGGTCGGGCTCGGCGGCGCGCAGCAGCGCCTCGGCCTCGGCCGGCAGGTCGGCGAGCGCCCCGCCCTTGATGGGCTCCATGACGAACACCGGCTTGCCGTGCTTGCGGCAGACCTCGTAGTTGCGCCGCGCCTGGATGGCGTCGTCCTCCCAGTCGAGGTAGTTGATCTGCAGCTGCACGAACTCGGTGTCGGGCCAGCGCGTCAGAAGCTCGTCCAGGTACTCCGCGTTGTAGTGGTATGAGAAGCCGAGACGCTTGATCTTGCCCTCGTCGCGCTGGCGGCGCAGGAAGTTCCACGAGTCGAAGCGGTCGGTGTTTACGGAGTTCTGGCCGCCCAGGGCATGCAGCAGGTAGAAGTCGAACGAGTCGACGCCACAGCGCTCGAACTGCTCGGCGAATATGCGCTCCTGGTCGCCCTCCTGCTTGATGAGGGCGCTCGGCAGCTTGTCGGCGAGCACGTAGGCGTCGCGGGGGTAGCGGTCCATGAGGGCGCGGCGCAGGGCCCCCTCGCTGGCCTGCTTGTGGTAGAAGTACAGCGTGTCGAAGTACGTGAAGCCGGCGGCTAGGTACTCGTCGACCATCTGGGCGAGCTGGGGCTCGTCGATGGCTGCGGGGTTGTTGGGGTCGGTGAGTGGCAGGCGCATGCACCCAAAGCCGAGCTTCTTCATGGCGGGCCAGGGCGAGCCGGTGGTGGTCGTGTCGGGCATGGCGGGGGTCCTCTCCTCGAATGGCTCCTTGCCTGCCGGGGTCATCGCCGCGTCGGTGGGGGCGAGCCACGCAGGTGGGCGGCATTATACGGCGAGGGGAGGGCCACGTCGGGGCTCGCCCTACTGGCTGAGTCGCTCCGCGGAACGCTTGAAGCGGTCGAACGCTGTATTGCCTGCGGGGTCGAACAGGTTGGCGTACTGTAGGGTGGCGTAGTGGTTGTAGGCGTCGGCAGCCGGCCCGTCTTGCCCGATCCAGAACCATGCGCCGCCGCTCGACTGGTAGCCGTTGAGGTTGACGGCGGGCATGGTGGTCTCAAGCTGCAGAAGGGCCTTCTGGTAGTCCGTGAGCGGCAGGCCCGTTGCTTGCACGGTCTGCGCCATGAGGTAGCCGAGGCTGAGATCGAGGACAGTACCGTCGCCTGCGTTCCCCTGCGCCGAGCCGTGCACCGTGAGCTTGCCCTGGAGGGAGCTCGCGTTCGCCGCGGAGGAGCTGTCGACGTCGTAGTTCGCCCAGATGAGGTAGGGCGTCTCGAAGCGCTGCTGCACCTGGGAGAGCGTCATGGAGCTCTCGGCGAGGCCCGTGGAAGCCTCGGCGACGGCGTCGTTGAAACCGGGCTGGTGGTCGCCAAAGAACACGACGATGACGGGGCGGTCGAGCGTGCGCAGCTCGTCGAACAGATACTCCAGGTCGTCGAGCGAGGCGTCGATGCAGCTGAGGTACTCGCTCATCCCCTCGACGTACGTTCCGTTGACGCTGACGTTGCTGTAGGGGTAGTCGTCGAGCAGGCCCGTGTCGTAGCCGCCGTGGTTCTGCAGCGTCACGTCGAAGATGAACTGCGACTCGTCGCTGCCGCTCAGCACATCGAGAATCATGTCGTATGTCGCGCGGTCCGTGACGAGGTCGCGCAGGCGCGCGGCGTCCTCGGGGAAGTCGGCGCGGCTCAGGAAGCGGTCGAAGCCCATCTGCTCGTAGACGATGTCGCGGCGCCAGTTCGTCGGCGCCTCCGGGTGGATGGCTGTCGTCTCGTAACCGAGCGCCGCGAAATAGTGGGGGAGCGACTCTGCCAGGCTCATGTCGTAGAACATGTAGGGATAGACGCCGCCACCCACGCTGCCGAGCGTCGAGCCCGTGAGGTACTCGAACTCGCTGTTGCACGTGCCGCCGCCGCGGGCGCTTGTGTATGCCGTGCCGCGCTGGATGGCGCCGAGCGACGCCAGACGCTCTTCGATGCCGTCGTAGCCCTCGACGCCGGCGTACAGGGCGAGGTCGCTGAACGACTCGTTCATGATGGCGATGACGGATGGGCGCTCCTCAGGGGCGGACGCCGTGTCAGGCTGCCCATATGAGGGATTGTCCTCGTCCCAGGCTGCGGCGAGCTGGCTCTGCAGGCGGTTTGCTGCAGCGGAGCTGTAGCCCTCCGGCGGCTCGGGCACGACTTCCTGCATGCGTTGCAAGAAGCAGGGGATCGAGCCGTAGTGGACGTAGGAGTCGCGAGTGGCCCACACGTCGACGGTGACGCCGTACTCGTCGTGGATGTCATGCGTGTCGTACCAGTTGACGAGCAGGGCGATGCAGGCGAGGCCCACGATGAGGTTGGCGGGCACGATGAGGCGCGTCAGGCGGGGCGAGGGCAGGATGGCGAGCACGCCGGCGGCTGCGAGCAGCACGCACAGAGCCTGGACGACCGCGTCGCCGACAAAGTAGACGTAGCCGGCGCTGACCTCAGCGGCTGTCGAGAGAGCAAGCGCGTCGGCCGGCAGCACGGTCTGGCCCTTGAACAGCGAGAGGAAGTAGTTTGCCAGGCCCCAGATGAGGCAGGCGACGAGAAAGGCGAGCACGGCTCCGCGGCGCCGCTGTGCGACGAACCACACACTCGCCAGGCCCAGGGCGAAAAGCCAGAGGTTGAGGGCTCGCAGATCGGCGTTTGCGAGAAGGGAGCCCAGCTCGGGGTTGTACGGCCATTCCGCCAGGAAGAGCGCTACGGGGACGCAGGCGACGATGAACAGGGGGCGCACGATGGCCAGCACAGTGCGCGCTCGTCCGGCGCGAATGCCGGGCGAGATGAGCGTGAGCGTTGCGACGCCTGCGATGAGCGTCGTGGCAAGCGGGGCGAGCCAGGTGCGCTCGCAGCGCACGAGGCCAGCGACGTTGTAGGCAAGCCAGGCAAGCAGGACGACGCACCACGCGATGCAGCCTGCGACGGAGCCGCGCGTGCGGGCGGCGGGCGAGCGACGAGCGTGGCGGGCTGCCAGGATCAGGAGCAGGGCGCATGCGATGAGGGACAGCAGGTGAAGGAGCATTCCCACGACGGGCCTTTCAAGAGCGAGACGTCCCGGTGACGTGGTCGAGAGCGGTACCGGGGGAGACGGTGCGGAAACGGACAAAAATAGCGCGCGATCTGCGATGCCCGTACCTATATGAAACGGCAGACAGATGAGGAAATCAACCGCCTCGACAGGAAGGGTAGAACCATAAAGAAACGGACACGACGTGCCGGGCGGTGTGCCGCAAGAGACGGATGCGATGCCAGAGAAGCGCGAAGGACCGACCTTTTGGCCAAAACACCCCTGCTTTGCGAGGGGATAAGAAGCTTTGAGTCGCAAATTGCCCCTTGGTCCGCCCGGCGGTTCAGGTTTACCTGCGGTTTTGCTTTTGCCAGCTGATCCTGTGGGCCTCGGGGACTCGCAAAGCACGGTGGTTTTGACCAATCAGGTGGGTTGCGGGCATTATCTGGCATCCGGGCAGGTCGTTTTGGGCCAGCGGGGGCGCTCGCCCCCGCCCTCTTGGTGCACATTGCCCCACAAACGAAAACAGGCCAGAAGCTCATGGCCTCTGACCTGCGATTTCACTGGAGCGGCGGACGGGACTCGAACCCGCAACAATCAGCTTGGAAGGCTGACGCTCTACCAATTGAACTACCGCCGCGTGGTCGGGGCGACTGGATTTGAACCAGCGACCCTCTGCTCCCAAAGCAGATGCGCTACCAAGCTGCGCTACGCCCCGTTGGTGCAGGACACATCTCGGCACCGCACCCATCCGAGTCACGAAGTATATCCGTTGTCGTTACGGCCGGCAACGCCCGTTGCAATCCCCGTGCGAAAACCATATGTCCCGTCCCATTTCGTTAGCCGATCGCGGCTCGGGCGAATCGTGGGGATTTCTTGTACGCGAGCTCTCAACGCGTTCCTCTATGGATTCGTTCGCATCGCGGGTAAAAGAATGCGGGCGTTACGCGCCATGTTTGGTACTATGCGATGGTTATGCTCAGGCGGGCGTGGCGGAATTGGCAGACGCGCTGGATTTAGGTTCCAGTGGGGAAACCCGTGAAGGTTCGAGCCCTTTCGCCCGCACCATAGGCATTACACGCATCGCCCATAGGCAATCGAGTTGTTGGAGGAACGTTGGAGACATCGGCAAAGCGTCTGGAGAACAACAAGGTCGAGGTCACGGTCACGGTTGACGCCAAGTCCGTTGACAAGGCCATCGCAGGCGCCTACAAGGACGTGGCGCACAAGTACCGCTTCCCGGGCTTCCGCCCCGGCAAGGCCCCGCGCCCGGTCATTGACAGCCAGGTCGGTCGCGCAAACGTGCTCGCTCAGGCCACCGAGACGCTCGTGAACGACGTCGAGCCCTCCGTGCGCAACGCCGAGGACATCGTGCCCGTCGGTGACCCCAACTTCCCCGAGCCCTCTTCGGTTGAGTCCGGCAAGGACTTCACGTTCAAGGTCGTGTACGGCGTCCGTCCTGAGCTCAAGCTCAGCTCGTTCGACCCGGTCGAGATCACCCTGCCCTCCGAGGAGGCGACCGAGGCCGAGATTGACCGCCAGGTCGAGACGTTCCGCGGCTACTTCGGCAAGTACGAGGACATCGAGGGTCGCGCTGTCGAGGCCGACGACTTCGTCTACATCAAGTGCCAGGGCGGCGAGAACGCCGAGAGCCTCAAGTTCGACAACCGCCTGTACAAGCTCGGCAGCGGCTCCATGCCCGCCGGCTTTGACGAGGGCCTGCTCGGTATGAAGCCCGGCGACGCCAAGACGATCGAGTTTGAGGTCCCGCAGCCCGAGCCCAAGGAGGGCGAGGAGGCCCCGGAGCCCAAGAAGGCTACGGTCGACGTCACGCTCAACCGCCTCGTCGAGCACGTGCTGCCCGAGCTGACCGATGAGTTCGCGAAGAAGAACTTCGGCTTCGACGACGTGGCCGCCATGCGTGAGGCTGTCTCGAAGGAGATTGGCCAGCAGAAGCAGCAGGCCATGCCCCAGCTCAAGGAGAACCGCGTCACTGGCGCCCTGGCCCAGCGCCTCGAGGGCGAGCCCACCCCTGAGTTCACGCAGACCGTCTTCCAGGAGCTCGGCCAGAATTTCCTGACGCAGCTGCAGCAGCAGGGCCAGACGCTCGACTCGTGGCTGCGCATGAGCGGCATCAGCATGCAGGCGTTCATGGCTGACCTGAACCGCCAGGCCAGCGACATCGCCCGCGAGTCTCTCGCCCTCGACGCTCTCGTGGCCGAGAAGGGCTTCGACTGCACGGACGAGGACGTTGACAACGAGTTCAAGAACGCCGGCGTCGCTGACTGGGAGGCCACGAAGGCCGAGTTCGTCGAGGACGGCCGCATTCCGGCCATCCGCGTCTCCATCCGTCGCAACAAGGCCATCGACTGGCTGCTCGAGACCGCCCAGGTGACGATCTCCGACGACGCTCCCGAGGCGCCGGCCAAGGCTGAGGAGGAGCCTGCCAAGAAGGCTCCGGCCAAGAAGCGTGCCACGAAGAAGGCCGCCGACGCCGAGCCGGCCGCCGAGGGCGAGGCCGAGAAGCCCGCGCCGAAGAAGCGTGCCACGAAGAAGGCCGCCGCTGAGGCCCCGGCCGAGGGTGAGGCCGAGAAGCCCGCTCCCAAGAAGCGCACCACCAAGAAGACCGCGGCCAAGAAGGACGAGGCCGCGCAGGAGTCGGCCGAGTAAGGCTTTCAGGATCGTCATCGTCCGGCGCGTCTCGTCCGGGCGGGCCGGGCAGACGCCGTCGCGCTGCGCTCACCTGGTGTGAGGCAAGCTCGCGAAGGCGCCTGCCCAGGTTCGCCCGACACGGGGCGCGCCGGTCGCGCACTGGCGGACCTGACCCGTGCTCGACCCGCATAAGCACCGGGAGGTTGCAAGCATGAACACCATGAACCCCATGTCGTCGCTCGTGCCCATTGTCGTGGAGCAGTCGCCCCGCGGCGAGCGCAGCTACGACATCTACTCGCGCCTGCTCAACGACCGCATCGTGTTCTTGGGCGAGGAGGTTTCCGACGTCAGCGCCAACCTCGTCGTGGCGCAGCTGCTGCACCTCGAGAGCCAGGACGCTGACAAGGACATCTCCCTGTACATCAACTCTCCGGGCGGTTCCGTGACGGCTGGCCTTGCTATCCTCGACACGATGAACTACATCAAGTGCGACGTGTCGACGATCTGCCTGGGCGAGTGCGCCTCCATGGCGGCCGTGCTGCTGTCGGCTGGCGCAAAGGGCAAGCGCTACGTGCTGCCGAACTCCATGGTGCTCATCCACCAGCCGAGCGGCGGTGCGCAGGGCCAGCAGACCGAGATCGAGATCGTGGCCGACTTCATGAAGAAGACGCGCGAGCGCCTCAACGGCATCCTCGCCGCCAACACGGGTCAGTCCCTCGAGACGATCCAGCGCGACACGGAGCGCGACAACTACATGACTGCTGAGGAGGCCGTGGCATACGGCCTGGCCGACAAGGTCATCGTTGACCGCACCGCAGCTGCCGCTCCGAAGGACGAGGCCTAGTTTTCATGGACGACTTCATCTCACATCCGCCGCTGCACTGCTCGTTCTGTGGCAAGCCGCAGGACCAGGTGCGCAAGCTCATCGCCGGCCCCAACGGCGTCGTCATCTGCGATGAGTGCATCGACGCCTGCCGCGAGATGCTGGCCGAGAGCGGCATCGGCATTGAGGAGGAGCCCGAGGAGGCTCAGCAGGATGAGGGCCTCGACCTCGAGAACCTCCCCACGCCGCACGAGATCTACGACGAGCTCTCCCAGTACGTCATGGGTCAGGAGGCAGCCAAGCGCGCGCTGTCCGTGGCCGTGTACAACCACTATCGCCGCATCGCCGCGCCCGACGAGGAGCCTCTCGAGCTCGACGAGAGCGACGACGTGGAGCTCGCAAAGAGCAACATCTTGATCCTGGGCCCCACGGGCACAGGCAAGACGCTGCTTGCCCAGACGCTCGCGCGCTTCCTCAAGGTGCCGTTTGCCATCGCCGACGCCACGAGCCTCACCGAGGCCGGTTACGTGGGCGAGGACGTCGAGAACATCCTGCTCAAGCTCATCACGGCCGCCGACGGCGACGTCGAGCGCGCGCAGGTCGGCATCGTATACGTCGACGAGATCGACAAGATCGCCAAGAAGGCCGAGAACCTGTCCATCACGCGCGACGTGTCGGGCGAGGGCGTCCAGCAGGCCCTGCTCAAGATCCTGGAGGGCACCGTTGCCAGCGTGCCGCCGCAGGGCGGTCGCAAGCACCCTCAGCAGCAGCTTATCTCCATCGACACGACGAACATCCTGTTCATACTCGGTGGAGCGTTCGTCGGGCTCGACCAGATCATCGCCGATCGCGTTGGCAAGCGCGGTGTGGGCTTCAACTCCGAGCTGCACGAGAAGGTCAGCGAGACGTCTGACGAGCTCATGGCCCAGTGCCTGCCGGAGGACCTGCACAAGTTCGGCATGATCCCCGAGTTCATCGGCCGTCTGCCCGTCATCACTGCGACGCGCGGCCTGTCGGAGGACGACCTCGTCACCATCCTGACGGAGCCGAAGAACGCGCTCGTCAAGCAGTACACGCGCATGTTCAAGATGGAGGGTGTCAAGCTGACGTTTACCCCCGAGGCGCTGCGCGAGATCGCCCACAAGGCGATCAAGCACGGCACGGGCGCGCGCGGTCTGCGCTCCATCTGCGAGGGCGTGCTGCTCGACACGATGTACGACCTGCCGAGCGAGCAGGACGTCACCGAGGTCGTCGTGACGCCGGAAGCGGTGCGCGGCGAGGCGCAGCCGCTCAAGCTCACCGAGGCGCTGCCCGAGGCCGAGGCAACTCCTGCTCCGGCGCACATGGCATAAGCCGCAGGAGCGTCCGAAACGTCTGCATCCGGAGGGGCCCGCGCTACCTGTCCTAGGGACGGGCTCGCGCGGGCCCCTTTTTGCGTTATTGCGAGCCGCCGGGGCTCGGAGTGCGGCCTGTTGTGATCTCACGGCCTCCGTCCCGACCGAGGAATCCTCCGGTCCAACTTCCTGCCGCACCTCCCTCGTGCATGGGATGGGCCTGCGCGGGCGGGCTTCCCGGGGCGTCGCGGACCGCTTCTGCAACGCGAAGCCCATCCTGTGGCCAAGAACGGCGCTCGTGCATGTGCCCTCTGGCCCGCGACCTCTCCCGTGCCGGCAAACTCCCAGGTACGGCTCTCCCGAATCGCATGCCAGGAGACGACGCCCCATTCACGAGCGGGATTTCTGTCCACGAACCGAGGAATTGCGCGCGAAATCGGGTCGAAAGGTAACAGTCTCGCAAGGCGGGGCCTCAAAACGGGAGCCCCGCCTTGCCGCGTGGTACAGTCTTATGCAAAGCCGCTCGCCTGACCCCCTCTGCGCGCAAGGAGTTAGCTCGATGTACTACGAAACGCCCAGTCTGAAGCGCCGCCTGCTCGACGCCCTCGGCGCAGGCAAGGACTGGCTCGCTTCCGTGCGGGCTCACTTCGCAAGGATGCGCCGCGAGGGCATGACGCGCCAGGAGCGCCGGCAGGCTCTCGTGCTCGTTGCGTGCGCGGCCGTCGCCATTGCCGTATGCGCTCTGCTCGTGCCGCCCGTCATGCATCTCATCGCTGACCCGGCGGCATTTCGCGCAGCGCTGGGCGACAACTACGTGCTGGCCTGCGTCGTCTATGCGCTCATCAACACGCTGCACGTGTTCATCGCCCTCATCCCCGGCGAACCGCTCGAGGTGGGCGCGGGCCTGCTGTTCGGCACGCTCGGTGGCACGATCGTCGTGAGCGTTGGCCTTGCCCTGGGCGAGCTGCTCGTCTTCTTGCTCGTTAAGCGCTTCGGTGCCAGGTTCGTCCGCCTGTTCGTCTCCCAGGAGAAGCTCGACGAGCTCGTGCTCTTCCAGGACCAGCGCCGCCGCAACGTCATCACGTTCCTCATGATGTTCATCCCCGGCACGCCCAAGGACATCTGGTCGTACGTCGTGGGCCTCACTCCGATGACGCTGGCCACGTGGATGGCCATCTCTATCCCGACCCGCCTGCCGTCCATCCTCATCTCTGTGCTTGTGGGGTCGGCTGCGGCACAGGGACACGCCGGGACGGCCGCGCTGCTGTTCCTTGTCGTCCTCGTCGTGTCTGCGCTTGGTATCGGCTACTACCTGCTCATCTCGAAGCAGGCTCGCCAGGCGGCCGTGCTCGAGGAGGAGGCGCGCCGCCAGTGGGTGCGCGACGGCCGCCACCTCAACGACGCCGATTCCGAGCACACGGTGACTGTCCGCGCATAGCAGCGCGCCTGCGGCTGGAAGATCGCCCCGCCCGTCCGCCTCCCGTTCTTCGCGCCGTGACAATTCCCGGGTTTATCTGCGCCGCCGTCCTCGGAAAACGCGGCTCCGGCACCGTGGCGTGTATACTCGACGGCACCATTTGACCCAGGGAGGAAACCGTCGTGGAAGAGATGCCGAAGACGTATGATCCGCAGGCCGTCGAGCCGCAGATGATCGAGACGTGGATGAGTGCGGGCGCCTATCAGCGCAACAAGGGCGTCGGCGACTGCACCGTCGTCATCCCGCCGCCCAACGTCACCGGCATGCTCCACATGGGCCATGCGCTCGACGACACGATCCAGGACACGATCGTGCGCTACAACCGCATGAAGGGCGTCTCGACGCGCTGGATTCTCGGCACGGATCACGCCGGCATCGCCACGCAGACGAAGGTCGACAAGAAGCTCAAGAGCGAGGGCATCTCCCGCCTCGAGCTCGGCCGCGAGAAGTTCGTTGACGCCTGCTGGGACTGGACGCGCGAGTACGGCGGCATCATCGTCGACCAGATCAAGCGCATGGGCTGCTCCGTCGACTTCGACGATCCCAAGTTCACGATGGATCCCGCCTATCAGACGGCCGTGCGCAAGGTGTTCTGCGACTGGTATCACGACGGTCTCATCTATCGCGGCAAGCGCATCGTCAACTGGTGCCCCACGTGCACGACGGCCATCTCCGACGACGAGGCGGAGTATCGCGACGAGCCCGGCCACCTGTGGCACCTGCGCTACCCGCTCACAGAGCCCGTCGACGGCCAGGAGTACATCGTCGTCGCCACGACGCGCCCCGAGACGATGCTCGGCGACACGGGCGTCGCCGTCAGCCCCAAGGATCCCGAGAAGGCCAAGTTCGTCGGCAAGACGGTCATGCTGCCTATCGTGAACCGCGAGATCCCGATCTTCTCCGACTTCCACGTCGACGCGGGCTTCGGCTCGGGCTTCGTGAAGGTGACGCCGGCGCACGACCCCAACGACTACGCCATGGGTCAGGCGCACAACCTGCCGCAGATCAACATCTTCGACGAGCACGCCGTCGTGGTGGACGGCTACGGCGAGTTCTCGGGCATGACGCGCGAGCAGTGCCGCGAGGCCGTCGTCGCGTGGTTCGAGGAGCACGGACTGCTCGACCACGTCGAAGACCACGAGCACAACGTCATGCACTGCTACCGTTGCGATACGACGCTCGAGCCCTGGCTGTCCGAGCAGTGGTTCGTGGCCGTCGACAAGCTCAAGGAGCCGGCGCTCAAGGCCGTGACGAGCGGCGAGATCACGTTCCACCCCGCCCGCTGGACGGACACGTACACGACGTGGATGGAGAACCTCAAGGACTGGTGCATTTCGCGCCAGCTGTGGTGGGGCCATCGCATCCCCGTGTTCTACTGCGAGGACTGCGGCTGGGAAGACGCGTGCATGGACGACGTGGACGTCTGCCCCAAGTGCGGCGGGCACCACGTGCATCAGGACGAGAACGTGCTCGACACGTGGTTCTCGAGCCAGCTGTGGACGTTCGCGACGCAAGGCTGGCCGCAGAACCCCGAGCAGATGGAGGGGCACCACCCCACGAGGGCGCTCGTCACGGCGCGTGACATCATCGCGCTGTGGGTGGCGCGCATGGTCATGAGCTCGCTGTACTTCTGCGACGAGATCCCGTTCCACGACGTTGTCATCTACGCGACGATCCTGGCCAAGGACGGCAGCCGCATGTCCAAGTCCAAGGGCAACGGCGTCGATCCCATGGACCTCATGCGCATGTACGGCGCCGACGCCATGCGCTTCAACCTGCTGACGCTCGTGACGAACAACCAGGACGTCAAGTTCGACGCCGACATCGACAAGAAGACGCACGAGCTCATCGGCTCGCCGCGCACCGAGCAGGCCAAGGCGTTCGTGACGAAGATCTACAACGCGAGCCGCTTCGTGCTGAGCAACCTGGACGAAGGCTTTGAGCCGGGCGAGCCCAAGGCGCTGAGCGGCGCCGACGCGTGGATCCTCTCGCGCCTTGGCAAGCTGGCGAGCGCCGTAAGGGCCGACCTCGATGGCTACCTGTTCGGCGACTACGCCCGCGAGCTGTACGCGTTCTTCTGGAACGAGTTCTGCGACTGGTACATCGAGTGCTGTAAGGCGCCGCTGCGCTCCGAGGACGCGCAGGTGCGCACGCAGACGCAGCGCAACCTCGTGTTCGTGCTCGACCAGGCGCTCAGGCTGCTGCATCCCGTCATGCCGTTCGTGACGGAGTTCATCTGGGACCAGCTGCCCAAGACGGCGGGCGAGGCGGCCGACGGCGTCGTGGAGAGCGGCGAGAAGGCCGGCACGCAGCTGCTCATGCTGGCGAGCTGGCCGGAGCCCGAGGCACTGGCGTGCTGGGTCGATGAGGCTGCCGAGCACGCATTCGAGCTCGTGCGCGCCGTCGTGGGCACGGCACGCTCCATGCGCGCTCGCTACGGCATCTCGCCCAAGCAGGAGCTCGAGGTGCTCGTAAGCGGCGCGGCTGAGGACATCGCGAGCCTTGAGGCCGACCGCGGCACCGTGTGCGGCATGGCACGCCTGGGCGAGCTGAAGCTCGTGGCGGGCGAGGCTGACAAGCCAGCGGGCTACGTGGGCCGTCTTGAGCAGGGCCTGCGCATCTACGTGAACCTGACTGGCCTCGTGGACTTCGGCAAGGAGGTCGAGCGCACGACCAAGCAGCTCGAGGCCGCGCGCAAGGAGCTTGCGAGCGTCGAGAAGGTGCTGGGCAACGCTGGCTTCATGGCCAAGGCTGCGCCCGAGATCGTCGCTGACAAGCGCGAGCGCGTTGCCAAGCTGACGGAGAGCATCGCCCTGCTCGAGGAGCAGATTCGTGACCTGTCCTAAGGGCGCGACTCTGGGGGCTTCGGCAGGGGAGGGCGCCGGCGCATCGCGTCGGCGCTGGGTGCCGCCGTTTGCGCTTCGCGATGACCAGGTGCTCGACTACGATACGGCTGTCGAGCGCGTGACGGCGGCTCTGTGCTTCGGCATCGACCTCACGCTCGAGACGACGCAAGAGATCATGGCGGAGCTCGGGCACCCCGAGCGCTGCTATCGCTGCGTGCAGATTGCCGGCACGAACGGCAAGACGTCGACCTCGCGCTACACGGCGGCCCTGCTGCGCGGCGAGGGCCTGTGCGCGGGCCTGTACACGAGCCCACACCTCGTGAGCTACGCCGAGCGCATGGAGGTCGACGGCGCGCCCGTGAGCGAGGCCGCGTTTGCACGCGGCGTGTCCTGGGCACTGGCGGCGTGGGAGCGGGTGCAGGCGCGCAACGCTGAGATGGCGCGACTGGGCGTCACGGAGTTCGAGTTGCTGACGGCTGCTGCGGTGGCGGTGTTTGCCGAGGCGGGCGTCGACGTGGCCGTGCTCGAGGTGGGCCTCGGCGGGCGTTGGGACGCGACGAGCGCCGTAGCGACACAGGGGTGCTGCGTGACGGGCATCGGGCTCGATCACGTGAAGATCCTCGGCGACACGCTCGGGCAGATCGCGGGGGAGAAGGCAGCAGTCATCCATGCTGGTAATCCCTGCGTGCTCGGTCCTGACGCGGCGCGCCCGGCAGAGGTGCTCGATGTCATGCTGGATCGGTGCTCTCAAGAGGGTGTGACGCCGACGGTCGTGGTGGTTGACGGCAGCGAGGTGCTGCCCAGGGCGGCGGGGCTGCCGCGAACGGATGCCCGCGTGACGCACCGGCCTACGCACCTTGGCGACGAGCTTACACTCGATGTGGATGTGCAGGTTGAGGTGCCGGGAACAGGTGCTGGTGAGGCCGCGGAGCCGGGCGCCCGGCTCGTGAGCGCGAGCTACCCGAATGTCTGCCTCGTGGCACCGGACTACCAGGCGGCCAACGTTGCGTGCGCGCTGTCGCTGGCGACGGCGCTGATGGGGCGCCCTCTCGACGCGGATGCTGCCCGTGCTGCCATTGCGAGCTGTCCTACGCCGGGGCGCTTCGACGTCATCCGTCGAGAGCCGCTTATCTTGCTCGACGCGTGCCACAACCCGCAGTCGGCGCAGGCGTTCGCGACGGCGCTGCAGGAGGTCGCGCCCGACAAGGCGGCCCGACCCGCCCTTCTGTTTGCGACGCTGGCCGACAAGGACCACCGCGGCATCGTGCAGGTGCTCGCCCCGCTGTTCGGGCGCATCGTCGTGACGCAGAGCGACTCTCCGCGAGCCCTGCCTGCCCAGACGCTGGCGGACGAGGTGACCGAGCTTGTAGGGTCGCCAGAGCAAAGTGGCCCGCGCCTCATGGTCATCCCCGACGCGGGAGAGGCGCTTGCGGGGCTGCTCGAGGCCGAGGAGCCGTTCATCTGCTGCGGCACGATCACGCTTATCGGCCAGATCAAGGGCTTGCTGCAGAAGAGGGCGTAAGAGTCGGGTGCGGCCCGTGTCTGCCGTTTCGCGCGCCGCCGGCCGGGACGATCTCGGCCGGCGGCGCGTTGTGTAGCTCGCGGGATCTGACACGTCGGAGCATGAAGTCTCCATGACGCTTTCGACTGGTTTTGTGCGTTGCATGACGCGGCGCGCGTCAGTTATTACATCTGGCGAACACGCTGCGTGCTCCTCTGAAAGCCGTGTTAAAGTACGCGTGACTAGAGGCCTCAACAAGAGGTAGATAAAAGACGGGAGGTGTCCGTGGTGCAGGCGATTATGACATGCGGTATGAGTACGCCGACTGCGCTGCCGACGCGCTCCCGCTGCCTTATTCCCACTGACTCGCCCCGCGAAATAAAGCGGGGGGGGGGTCATTCTGAGGCCCTTTGCCCGTCTTCACTAACTGAGCGCGCCGTTTCTTTGAGGGCCGCTGCACAGAAGCTGCCCTGGTATGCCTTGCAGGTGACGGCGGGGCGGGAGAGCGCTGTGGCGCGTCGCGTACGTGCCATTGCAGGTGAGGCGGTACATGACTGCTTCTCTGTCCGTCGTCAGGCGTTCTTTCGCTTAAAGGGCGTCTGGGAGCTGCAGGAACAGCATCTTTTTCCCGGATATGTCATCGCTATAACTCAAGACACCTCGACGCTTGCCGAGGCTCTGGGCTTGCTTGCTGACGAGCCTGTGCGCCCGCTTGTGAACGATGCGGGCGAGCCGATTGCGCTTGACGCACCTACAGTTGCCTTGCTTTCCGAGCTTGCGGGCCCGAACCACCTCATCGCTGCGTCGGAGGGCGCCATTGTCGATGGGCGCCTCGTCGTCTATTCCGGGCCACTCGCGGGGCGCGAGGACCTCGTCACGAAAATCGATCGCCACAAGCGCGTGGCCTATCTCGACATGAGCCTGCTTGGGCGGTCGTCCGTGCGCATGGCGCTGGAGGTGGTCGCCAAGTCGTAGGAGATTGTGCGGTTGGCGATGTGCCAGCTGGGCGCGCAAAGCCCAGGTGACCCGTGAGGGCGATGGCCTGGTTTTTGCGCGCTGAGCTGCGAGGTGAGTGATGCCGCCTCGGATGTTTGCCGAGGTGGGCGTGCTTTCCAAAGCGTGTCTCGCACGTGTTCGACGACATATCTTGCTGCGGTCGAGGCGGTGCCTGGTGCGGGTCTCGACGGGTCAAGGGAATGCATACGTCTCTCTTTTCGATGCGGATAGGCCGCAGGGGCGAAGCATGGCGCTGCGAAGGCGGCGCGGTGGCTTTGACAAGGGCCTGATGCGTCGGTTTCTGCTTCGCACATCGTTTTAGGGATCTGATTTTGCATACGTGAGCCGTGCGGACGTGTCTCAGGGCTTCGCGGCTTTCGCGTGCGCCCTGCACGGATCGGGCGCGGCGGATGGGATGGTCGCATGTGGTATGTCGTGCAGGTTCTGGGCGGCAAGAAAGAAGCCACATGCCGTCTTATCGAGAGAATCGTCAGCAAGGACGCAGTGAGCGAGTGCTTCACGCCGCGCTACGAGACGCAGAAGAAAGTACGCGGGACATGGGTGAACGGGACGAGCGTGCTGTTCCCTGGATACGTCATCGCTGTGACGGACGACGTCGAGCGGTTGAAACGCGAGCTGCGTGACGTGCCGGAGTTTACGCGCGTGTTGAGCATGGGAGAGGCGTTCGTTCCCCTGAGCGAGCAGGACCAGGCGTGGATCGGTGCGTTTACCAGGCCGGGAGAGCGCGTTGTGCCCATGTCGGAAGGCGTCATTGAGGGTGACCGCGTCATCGTGACGAGCGGCCCGCTCAAGCAGCGCGAGGGATGGATCCGGAGCATCAACCGCCGCAAGGGCCTCGCATTTCTCGAGGTCGACATGTTCGGACGGAAGATGCAGACAAAAGTGGGATTGGCGATTCTTGCAAGACGACCAGGAAAAAGTGAAGAGCATGGCGATGGATTTGCCGTCTGAGGATAGGCGAGAGTCTGCTGTTGCGAACGCGGGGCCCGCTGACGCGCCCGCTCCCGAGCCCGGCGCCCCCCTGGGCACCAAGGCCCCCCGCCCCCGCGCCAGGCCCGGGGGCTCCGGGGACGGACCGCAGGCCCCCGACGCCCGAGGCGTGCTCCCGCGCTTCTCGGCCATGCAGTCCGTCAAGGACTTGGACCGCTCCCGGGTGGGCTACCGGGTGGCCAAGCGCGCCTTCGACATAGCCTTCTCGGCCTGCGTGATAGCCGTCGGGCTGGTGCCGGGCCTGCTGCTGGCCGCCGCCATACGCCTGGACTCGCCGGGCAACCCCTTCTACGGCCAGGCCCGGGTGGGGCGCACCCACCGCGACGGCTCCCAGTCGACCTTCACGATGTGGAAGTTCCGCTCGATGCGCAAGGGCGCCGACAGGGGGCTCTCCGAGCTGCTGGACAGGAGCGACGTTGCCGGCCCCATGTTCAAGATGAGGGAGGACCCCCGCGTCACCCGGGTGGGCCGCTTCCTCCGCCGGCACTCCATAGACGAGTTCCCCCAGTTCGTCAACGTCCTTATGGGCCAGATGAGCGTGGTGGGGCCCCGCCCCCCGCTTCCCCGGGAGGTGGCCCTCTACGACGAGAGGGCCTTTCAGCGCCTGGCCGTCAAGCCGGGCCTGACCGGCTACTGGCAGGTCGGGGGCCGAAGCGACCTGGACTTCGACGAGATGGTCGAGCTGGACCTGGCCTACATACGCGACCGCTCGGTGTGGACTGACCTGAGGGTGATCGCCAGGACCGTGAGGGTCGTGTTCACCGGAGAGGGGGCGGTGTAGCGGTGGCCCTGGACCCTTCCGACCCTCGCCTGCGCCGCGTCGACGTCGTCGGCGTGCCCATCACGGCGACGAACATGGATGGCTGCCTGTCGCTGCTCTGCGAGGGCCTGGACGGCCTGCGCGGGGAGTACGTCTGCGTCTCCAACGCGCACACGTGCGTGATGGCCCACGACGACCCGGCCTACTGGGAGTGCCAGGCGGGGTCGGTCATGTCGCTTCCCGACGGCAAGCCCCTGTCGGTGGTGGGCCGCAGGCAGGCCCCCGCGATGGGCCGCGTCACGGGCCCCGACCTGATGCGCGAGGTCCTCGCGCTCTCCGCGGGGCGGGGCTGGCGCCACTACTTCTACGGCGACGCGCCCGAGACCCTGGGGGCCCTGCGCTCCGCGCTCGAGGCGGCCTACCCCGGCCTCGCGATCGCCGGCATGGAGCCCTCGGTCTTCCGTCCCCTGACGGAGGCCGAGAAGGCGGGGCTGTGCGCCCGCGTCGACGCCGCCGGGGCCGACTTCTGCTGGGTGGCGCTGGGCGCGCCGCGCCAGGAGGCCCTCATGCGCGAGCTCAGGGGCCGCACCCGCTGCCTGATGGTCGGCGTCGGCGGCGCCCTCAAGGTGCTGGCGGGCGTGGTGCCCGAGGCCCCGCGCTGGATGCAGGACCTCTCCCTGGAGTGGCTCTACCGCCTGGCCCAGGAGCCCGGGCGGCTCTTCAAGAGGTACGCGGTCACCAACACGAAGTTCATCTGGTATCAGCTCACGGGCGCGAGGCGCAAGGAAGGCAAGGCATGAGCGACGCATTCACCGGCAGGACCCTGATGATCACCGGCGGCACGGGATCTTTCGGCAACACCGTGCTGCGGCACTTCCTGGGCAGCGACGTGGGGGAGATCCGCGTCTTCTCCCGCGACGAGAAGAAGCAGGACGACATGCGCCACCGCCTGCAGGAGAGGAGCCCCGAGCTGGCGCGCAAGGTGCGCTTCTTCATCGGCGACGTGAGGGACGCCCAGAGCGTCCGGGACGCCATGCGCGGGGTGGACTACGTCTTCCACGCGGCGGCCCTGAAGCAGGTGCCCTCCTGCGAGTTCTTCCCGATGGAGGCGGTGAGGACCAACGTCATCGGCACCGACAACGTGCTGCACGCCGCCATCGAGGAGGGCGTGGAGCGCGTGGTGTGCCTCTCCACCGACAAGGCCGCCTACCCCATCAACGCCATG
>JAGZEG010000013.1 GCA_018368455.1 Coriobacteriia bacterium | reverse complement strand
CGACGTCAAGGGCATCCCGGTGAGCCACCTGCTGGACCGCGCCGGCGCCCTGTCGGGCGTCAACGCCCTGACGTTCGTCTCCTCCGACGGCTGCGAGGTGGCGCTGCCCCTGTCCTGGGTGGTGGCCCACCACGGCGTCATCTCCTACGAGATCAACGGCGAGGACCTGTCGGCCTCGGTGGGCGGCAACAACCAGCTGTGGCTGGCCGGGGCCCCGGCCAACTACTTCGTGCGCGACATCTGCGAGGTGCGCGTCGAGGCCCGCGACGAGGCCCCGGCCGACCCGGTCGAGGGCGCCGAGTTCCCCAACTCCCCCAACGCCGGCGTGACCTCGGCGCGGTAGGCCGCAGGAGCGAAGCGAGCCCCCGGGGGCCGCGTCCCGCCGGCGCGGGGCGCGGCCCCCTTTTGCGCGCGGCCCCCTTCTCGCGCGCGGAGGCGCGAGACCGGGAGCGCCACCGTCCAGAGCAGGACGAAGCGCCCCTCCCCTGGCCAGAACTGCCCCGCTTTGCGAGGCAAGAGGTCCCCGCTCCGCCCCACCGCGGGCCCGCGCCCGGGAAAGCCGCAGGTCGCGGCAGACCAGGGCACCGCCTTGCGGGCCCTCCGGGCCCCGCCGGCTCGCAAAGCTGCCCCCTTTTGGCCACGCGGCTGCCGTTTCCTCCTGCTCTGGTCGGCAGACGCGCCCCTACTCCAAACATTCGGCGTAGCATGGGACTCTCATCGCCCGCGTCCATCGCACTCAGTCGGGCCCGGAGACACCCCACCAAATCGGATTCGTCCGACACATTCGAGCCGCGCACAGCAACAAAAGGGTAGCGCAACGCCATAGCAGACCAATTGCCTGGAATATCGCGCGCAACGATGCTCCTGCACGCCCATAGGCCTGGCACGATTTTTCGTTTGTGCCAGGTTTTGCAAAACCCTGCCTCAAAATTGGCCCCGAATTGCGAACCTGCGAGGTTTGCAGGAACAGCCCCAGCCTCACGCTGAGCTCCATTTCAAAAAATCGCAGGTAGAAGCGTCACAAGAAACACGCTGCCCAAAACACGGGCTCCAAATACCGCGCAAACCCAGCACAACCGCAATCCGCGCCCAGATCCGACGCCCGATTTTGCAAAACCTCGCACAACCGCAGGATTTGGCCGCACCGAGCCAGCGAGCACGTGCCGGACCGCAGGCCCTCTACGCTTCGTACAGCACGTCGCCCTGAGCCCGGCAGCACCAACACACAAGACAGGTCATTCCGTCCTATCCACAATAACCCTCACCAAGTATTTATACATGTAGATATTTACGTCTGTAAGTATAGATGCTACCATGAGGCCGTCCTCGGCCAAGGGCAATCGCAAGAATGAAAACGAGTCCGAAGTGGGAGGCGTAATAATGAAAACCGTCAATCTTCCTGTAGGCTACAGCGTCGACTAAACGTAGGCGCGTAGTAGCGTAGTAATCACAAAACAGTCGCCGGCGCCCGGGAACGCGCGCAATACAAGCTGGACGCCAGCGAAACGATGAGGTGGGAGCCATGGGTGTGGAGCTTTCCGACGCGGAGCTAGAGGTCATGACTGCGGTGTGGGATGCAGGTGGTGAAGCCGCAGCAATCGACGTCTGCAAGGCATTCGAGAGCACAACGGGCGCGAGCCGAAGCGCCACGTACACGCTCATCTATCGTTGCATCAAGAAAGGCGCACTCGAACGCGTCGATCCCGGGTTTATCTGCCGCGCGAAAGTCAGCCGCGACCAAATCCAGGACGAGCAGACCAGCAGACTCGCCGACAAGCTTTTCGAAGGGTCGCTCGACAACCTGTTTGCCGCACTTGTTGACCGCAAAAAGGTCTCCGTGGAAGCCCTGGAGAAAGCCCGCAAGGCGCTCGATGCATACGGCACCCGATTCGACGGCTAAGCCCCGATAGAGCCCACCTCCTCACCAATCAACACAGATTGGAGAGGCCGTGTCACTGCTCGCGATGTGTCTGCAAGGGTCAGCCATGGTGCTGGTCGTTCTCATCATGCGTGCCACCGTTGGCCGACACCTTTCGCGCATGACGTTCTATATCCTCTGGCTTTTGGTGATCGCACGTTTCCTTGTCTCGTTTGCCCTGCCGGTCTGGGCCGGTGGCTCGCAGGTGATGCCGCAAACCACGGAGATACAGGAGACGGACGCGACCTCTTCGACTTCCAGCGAGCCAATTCCGACACCCGCCCCTACAGGGGAGACGCCATCGGCCCTGGCTGCGCCGGGCGACATATTCGACGCCACGCGGACGGACGTCACTACCGTCGCCCGCACCGTTTGGGCCGCCGGCTCCACGGTACTCGCGAGCACCTGGATCGCGCTATACGCCTGGTCGCTCGCCAGGGTGCGCAGGGGCTCATGCGTCGTCAAGTCGGCGACGGCCATGCGCTGGCTCGAGGCGAACAGGGGCGTACGACACCTCTGCCTCCGGGAGAGCGATAAGACCAAGACACCGTTCACCTACGGAATCATCAGGCCCATCATCGTGGTGCCGGCCGGCTTCGGCTGGCAGGACGAGTCCTCCGACCTTGTTCTCGCCCACGAGCTGATGCACGCGAGGAGGTTTGACCCCCTCCTGAAGATCACGCTTAACGCAATCGCATGTCTCTACTGGTTCGACCCCGTCGCCTGGCTCCTGCGCACCTTCTGTTCGCGAGACATCGAGCTCTCGTGCGACGAGCTCGTCACGCGTCGGATGAACATGGCCACACGCCGCACGTACGCTCTGGCGCTTCTCGACGCCGCGTCGCACTCCCACGCAGGCGCAGGATTCGTCACCTCATTTACCTCCGATTCTTTGACCGAAAGGGTGCATGCCATTATGAAAGGTGGGACACGCGCCGTCTGGGCACCGGCCGTATCGGCCGTCCTCATTTTGTGCCTTACTGTCTGGGGAGCAACGACAACAAGAGCCGCTGAGCCTGAGGGTTCCGGCGGCGGCGCGTCAGCAGAACAGGAGGCTATCCCCGCGGTCTCCGAGAGTGACGATCGCGCGCTATCAAGCGACAGCGACACGGGTGACGGATGGGTTGGCTCGACCACGGTCAGGCCAGCCGACACGATGCGCGGCAGTTCCGAGCTCGTTTCAGAGCTTGTCGGCGAAGGGACTACCCATCTCGTGACGCCCCATTACACCCTCGCGCTGCCCGACGCCTTCACGGCCAGGGGCATAACGTGGGAGTATCTCGAGGACGGCGGCTCGGTCTCTCCGGATGGCGCCGTCGGAACGCTCGCGATTCGCGAGCAAGCAAGCGGATCCGTTATCGCGATGGCGTTTTGCATGGCGGACGAGGCCCTGCCCAGGATGCCCATGGAAGACTTTGTCCCGGACTACGACATCATGGCGAGCACCCGGGAGGATGACCCCCTCACCGACGGGCCATCGCGCGTCATCGTCGCGGTGGCCCAGGATGCGGCAGACGCCCCAGCTACCGAGCTACCGTACCTGACGTCGACCGGCTCGCTTTCGCAGGTCTATGGCATCGCCCCAGGCCAGGCGTCCCGCGACGCGTATATCGCCTGGGCCGAAAGCGATCAGGGCGGCGTGAGGATCCACGCGCAGGGATACTCGGTTCTCGTCCCGTCCGATGTTGTCGAAAAGGGGATGGCAAGCTTCTACCTGGGGTCCGCCGAGGCGCCCGGACACGTCGATGAGCTGCTCGTGCAGTTTGAGGACACCGAGCTTGCGCTGTTCCAGGTGTCTGCGGATCAGGTCGACAGCGCGAGGGAAAAAGGAGCAGCCCCTGTCGGGACGACTCCCTCAGGTACCACGGTCATGATGGCAGTCAGCCACACCCCCAGCTCCGACGGCGCGGGACCCGAACAATTCGCAAGCTGGGCGAGCGCCGAGGGATAGGGGACGTTGCGGCCCCGCCTTGGGCGCAGGGACGCCCGGGGAGGGGCGCGTCGAGCCGGAAGAGGTCATCCTGAGCCGTGCGAAGGCATATGCTCCGCTATCCAGTGACGAGCCCGCACAGCCTGCCACGAGTGCCAGCGATTGGCTGACGCCACGGGAAGCAGCGCCGAGCAGGTCAGGACGCCACCGGGTGCACGCGGGACGCCCAGAGCCTCGTGAACTCGAGGGACTCCTCCAGGGTCATCGGGCCGTAGTCGCCGTACGGGCCTCCGACGGCCATGACCCGCCACGTCGTCCCGTCCTCGTCCGTCACCTCGAAGGCGACGGAGTCGGTCGCCACTCCCTGATCCCTCTGCAGGCCGATCCAGCCCTCCGTGCACATGAGGATGGTGACGTAGGGCTCGTCGCCGGAGGACGAGGTGTACACGTAGGTCCGGCGCCCGCCCTTCCCGCACTCCTCGAAGTCCAGGACGGACTCGTCGTACTCGACTGTGTAGCCCGGCCCCACCTCGGACTCCGGGATATCGAGCACGTAGTACGGCGTGCGGAACTCCTCGACGGGGCCGGCGTCTGCCGAGGACGAGCGGGAGTCCACGGCCGAGGAGGGGGCCAGGTCGGCCCGGGCGGAGGGCGGGACGCCCTTGGAGGAGGCGGCCCCGCCGAGGTCCCGGGACGGGGCCGGGGCGGCGTCGGCGCGCGTGTCGGGCGCCCCCTGGGGCGCGCACCCGAGCTGGGCCACGCCAAGCGAGAGCAGGCAGGCAACGACGGCTGCAGCGGCGGATCGGCGTCCAATCACGGCGGCTCACCCCTCCCCTTCGGGCAGTACGCCCGCACGGTCGTAGGATTACCGCCACTATACACCCGCGGATCCCCCTTGGAGTTGGGACCCAAGAATAGCCCCCGCACCAGCAGCGCCCCACCTGCTGGCAATCCTGCCCCCGCACTTCACCGAGTCCGGCGGAGAAGCGGGCCCCAAATCCCCGGCGACGGCGCAACTTCAACCCGCCAGGACAAGTGGCCCCGAAGGGCTGCACCTCAAGGGGCAGCCTCTTTCGCATGCAAGACAACCCCGCAGGGCCCGTCCTTCCCAGAGCAGGAGGAAACACCATCTCCCTGGCCAAAACTACCGCGCTTTGCGAGGCAGGGAGCCCCCGATGCGGCCCCTGCGCAGCCCCATCGCGAACCTGCGCTAAGAAAACCGCAGGTCGCGATGGGCCGTGGGGCAAGCCTACGGATCGTCTGGGGTCCCTTGACTCGCAAAGCTATCGCCTTTTGACCACACGGGCGCCGTTTCCCTCTGCTCTGAGCGACGGGACGTCTTCGAAGCGCGTCCCAACAAGCAATCTGGGTCTGGAGGCGGGCGTTCCAGTGCGGCGGCAGGGCTCAGATCTCGCATCGTGGGATTTCTGGGCACGCCGGCACGCAGCGAGGCGCCCCACAAAGGGTGCGCCGCAGTGCCTCTGCGCGCCGCGAAAGACACCGGGGCAGCACCTACATGCTGGCGCCGCCCCCGCAGGTTAATCTCCCCAGCAGCCCTTCTCCCCCGGCTTGGGACGCGGGAACATCAGGCCCGCCGTCAGCGAGCCAACGCCAGCGTCCCGCGCCGCCTCGCGCTCGGAGGGACGCCAGCCAGCAGCCGCGCGGATATGGACGTCGCACAGCACAAGGCGCGCCACAGCAACGAGCGCCCGGGCCTCGTCAAGCGGGCACTCGGGATGGTCGTTCATCGCAATGTTTGGCGCGTGGCGGAACTTCGAGATGTACATCGCTTCGAGCTTCGGCAGCGCGGCGATGTCGAACAGCGTACGCACGTAGTCGTCATACTTGGACGCAACCGGTCCGAGGCCGGCCATCATGCCCGTGCCCACGCCGATGCCCGCCGCCGCTATGCGCCGTGCGAAGTCGAGCTTCTCGTCGAGGTCGTCGCCGGGCTTCGTCGCGCGAAACACATCGGGATTTGTCGTCTCGAACACGGAGAACACGCGCTTGACCCGCAGCTCTGCCAGACGGGCGAGATCGGCGTCGGACATGGAGGCACCGCAGTTCACCACGACGTCCATGTCGTCGTATCCCGCCGCGCGAATAGCCTCGACGATGCCCACGATGCCGCAGTCCCCGCCACCGCGCTTTGAGCCACCGCTGAGATGGAACTGGCGAACATCCGTCTCGTCGTGCAGGTAGCGCACGTAGCCGAGCAGCTCATCGATAGGCATGGGACGCGAGCCGGGCTGTCGCCAGTACGGGCAGTAACGACACAGCGGCCGCAGGTAGCACGGGATGACGGAGTTGAGCCCCGCCTCCACCTCGTCGCGCCCCGCCATCTCGCGGTTGCGCACACGCGTCGCCGCAGCACATAGGGCATCGAGCGCCGCGGGATGCGCCGCAACGCCGCTCGCTCCCACCCACGCCTCGGGCTCCCGCTCCGGGTCGCCCAGCGTCAGCTCGAGCAGCCGGCGCGCTTCCTCGCGTGTCGCCGGCCGAGTGTCTAGCTCCACGAGAAGTCCGCTCAGCTCGGACGGAATCTCGGTTGCCTGTTTCTCCTCCACGGCAATCTCCCCCTCCCAGGAGCGCCTCGCCTGGCGTCCTGCCTCAAAAGCACTCGATCGAACCGACATGCCGAGCACAGCAAGCGCACCTCAGCCGGCCGGCTCGACGGTGTCATTTCCCGAATCCCATGGTGCAGGGGCACACCGAGCCGGCCCCGACGTGCCCATACGCGCGGCCCCGGCCGTTCCCCAGGCAGCGTCTATAGCGCGCAGGCGCCCTCTGGTGCCCGCAGCAAAAGGCCCGCCGGTCGCGCCGCCTCTCGACGACCGCCCGGCGGGCCCGCAATCCCATCTGAGGCGTCGGGATGTCCCGCCCGCCTTACGCCCAGTCAGCGCGGATGAGCTCCATCGGGCGCAGCAGCTCGACCTCGACCTCCGTGCCGGCCTCGACCTTGTCCACGCCAATCGGCAGCGTCAGCAGGGCATCGCTCTTCGTGATCGTCTCCGGCGTGCCCATGGAGCGGGGCAGCGGCGCGCACAACAGCTCGCCGGGGTGCTCAGGGTCGGGCGTCAGGCCCATGCGGGCGATGCGCTCCATCTTGGCCGGCTTGGCGAAGTCCTCGGCGAGGCGCGCCTTCACCGTGGGACGCGCGACGACGGGGGCACCGAACCAGCAGGCAACGAGGCCGCGCACGAGCCAGTCCATGCACAGCCAGGCGGCGTTGACCGGGCCAGGGACGTTGACGACCGGCGTGCCGTCGATCATCGACATGCCGACGGGGCGGCCGGGCACCGCGCGCACACCGTGGACGAAGTAGCTGGCGCGACGCTGCAGCATCGTTGCGTTGTAGTCGGCGCCGCCGCGCGAGGAGCCACCGTTGATGAGCACGAGGTCGGCCGCCTCGAGCGCGCGGTCAAGGGCCGCCTCGAGATTCTTCTCGTCGTCGACGACGATGGGGTAGCAAATGCAGCGGGCGCCCCACTCGCGCAGCATGCCGCTGACGAGCAGGCTGTTGGCTTCGATGTTCTGGCCGCGCGCCGGGTAGCTGCCCCATGGCACGAGCTCGTCACCGGTGGGCAGGTAGGCAACCGTGATCGGCTTGATGACGCTGACCTGGGCGTAGCCCGCGACAGCCAGCGCGGCCACGAGCTCGGCCGTCAGGCGCGTGTTGGCCTTGACGACAAGCTGGCCCTCCGTCACGAGCGAGCCGCGCTGAGAGACGCCCTCGCCCGGCTTGACGTCCATGTCGTGGCGGACGATGGAGAAGCCGCCGTGGTCGTTGAACTCGACGCTCTCGACGCTGATGACCGCGTCATACTCGTCGGGGAAGTCGTCGCCCGTGTCCGCGCGCACGTAGTCGACGCCCTCCTTCCAGTCGCTCGCGTCGGGTTCGCCGTTGGCAAACGTCTCGCTGTGGATGGCATACCCGTCCATACGGGCGCTCCGCTTGACGGGTAGCGTCACGAGGGCGCGCAGGTCAGTCGCGGCGTAGCGGCCCTGAGCCTCAGCCAGCGAAACGACCTCCGTCTCGGGCTCAGGCGCCCACGCCTCGCACAGCTTCTTGAGCGCGTCGGCACGCTCCAGAGCCTCGTCGTACTCGAACTTCATCGTGCTCCCCCATTTCTTCTTTGACGTTCCACGCGGGCCATCCGTGCAGAAGGCCCGCTCCCCTATGTCTCCAGCCGAGATGCCAAGGCACGCGGTGTACGCTGCTCAGCCCCGCAACTCGGCGATGAACCCTTCCAGTGCGTGCAGCATGCTCTCGCCTGAGAGCGCCACGCGGTCACGCTCGTACAACGTGCTCGAAAGCGCCTCATGCGGCACGGCGAGGTGCGGCGCCTCTCCCAGCTCCGGAATGCGCGCGAGCAGCGGGTCGCCGATCCAGACGAGGCCCGGGTTCTCCCGCGCGAGGTCCTGAAGCGCAGCCTCGTCTGGCAGGCGCAGATCGCCCGACTCCATGAGCGCATCGTCCATCGCGAACAGCGAGGCGACGACGATGGGGCGCTCATCCTGCGAGGCCACGAGCATCTGCCGAGCGTGGCCGCGCACGGCGTTCGCCCACACCTGCTCGCCTATGATGAGCAGCGGGGCAGGATCATCGGGCGGCTCCGGAACCACAGGAACGGCCGGAAGCTCACCGAGCAGTGCCCCGAGGGCCGACGACGCACCCGCCAGAGCGGCATCAAGTGCAGCGGCGCCTGACAGCACGTCGCCCTCCGCCGAGCACGGAGCAACCCCGGAGGAAGTCCCCTGGCCGGATGCGCCCCCAACCACTGCCGCGCCCGACAGTGGGACATCCCCCACAGAGCACGGGTCATCCCCGATCGCGGAGGCATCTCCCGCCTCGTCGGGCGCGCCCCCGGCCGCCGCGCGCAGCTTGCGCGCCAGCACGGCGGCGTCCTCGGCGCAGAGGGGCCGGCCCACCACAAACGGAACGCCGTGCTCTTCTCGCAGGCGCCGCGCCGCAGGCAGGCCCGACCACGCCACGACGAGGCTCGCGTCGGCCGCAGAGGCCTGGGCGACGTCGTCAAGCGCGTAGGCGGCATCGGGGCAAAACGCCGCGTCGACGCCGGCCTCAGCGAGCCACGCCCGCACGCAGCGCATGTCAGCCTCGTCCGCGAAGTCGTGCGGCGACAAGCCCAGCACGTTCACCCGCAGGCGCGAAGAGCCCCCTTCCGAGGCATCCGCCCTGCCGTCGGCACTCGGCGCCGAGTCACCCACGCAGAACCGCGCCACGAGCGCATCGAGCGCCAAAGAGACACCCTGCTCGTACGTCTCAAAGCCGGTCGTCGGCAAGCCGAGGCTCGGAATGCCCGTACGCGCCTCGACCTCGCACGCCATACCCGCCAGGTCCATGCCCATGATGGCCGGCACCGGCGAGCCGATGATGGCCACGCATGCCGGCGTCAGCTCCTCGGCAGCCTCACACGCCTGGGAGACGATGCGCTCGTCGTCGCCCATGACGGCCTCAAGCGTGCGCAGCTGGGCCGAGAATGCCGTCTTGCGCCGCCGGGCCCAGCGCGGCTCGTCGTACTCGACGTAGTTGCGCGTGCAGCAGTTGGCGTCCACGATGACGACGAGGCAGTCCAGGCCGAACAGCGTCGAGCAGACGCCGGAGTAGTCGCCGGCCAGCGGCGGCAGGTACAGAGAGAGCCGCGCCATCACGCACCCCATTCCTTCGTGGACGACAGACTCTCGGCGAGCAGGTCGGCCAGGCGAGCAACGCCGTCAAAGCCGAAGTGGCCCTCGTCGTGATACAGATCGGCCACGTGATTCGCCCGCACGAGGAACGCGGCGTCTCGTCCGACGCTCACGGCCTCGCGCGGCAGGTCGAAGCCCTGGATGGCCTCGATACCCTGGCTCGTGATCACGAGCACGTCGGGGTGGGCCGCCTCGAGCACGTGGCGGGCGTCGTCGTCCCAACCTTTGGAGTGCAGCGCGAACACGGCTCGCACGTTGAAGCCGCATTCCAGCAGTGTGCACGCCAGCGAGAACGGCATGAGCGAAGCGGACGTGTCCACGTACAGCGGCATGTCGCCCAGCACCTCGCGCGCCCTGGAAAGCGCGGCCTCGGCCTTCGCCCGCGCCTCGGCCAGTAGGCCCGTCACCTGCTCGGCGACGTCGGAAGCCCCCGCACCCAGCAGATCCGCGAGCCGCCCATAGCGCCGGGAGATCTCGTCGAGGTCGTAGCAGGCGGGCCAGGCCATCCAGGGGATGCCGAGGCGCCCCTCCATGTCAGCGGCAGCCGTGTCGCCCAGATGACCCACGCTCAGCGTTAGCCGGCTGCGCGCCATGAGCTGGTAGTCGGCGAATGTCGGACAGCTCAGCAGGTCGCGCACCTCATCAGCCCGCGTGCCCAGAGCTGCCAGCACGTCGTAGACCTCGCTGCCCTGCGGCAGGCGCGCGAACGTTCCCACGACGTTGATACCCGCGTCGTGATCCTGCGGCGCAACGGGCACGAGCGGCGCATAGAGCCCGGACTGCACGGCCTGCGCCGGCGACTCGCCACCGCGCACGTCCTCCGCTATGGGGTTGAGGCGCGCAAGCAGGAACGTCACGTCGGGGTGGCGCTGCGCGAGGCCCGCAAGCAGGGCGTCGGTGTCCGTGCCCAGGAAGTCATCGATGCAGTTGACATGCAGCCTCAGCACGCGAGGCCTCGGGCTCACGCGCGCGAGCACCGCGTCCACGGCGTCATCGATCTGGCGCACGTAGTCGCCCAGTGCTACGTCGGCCTGCGAGAAGCTCAGGAACGACGCGTGGTCGGCCTCGCCGTTCTTGAGGGCGCGAATGCCCTGGCGACGGCCGCACGAGTTCGGGCACAGGTGGAGATCGTGGCTCTCGGGGATACGCAGGATGGCGCGTCGACGGCCCCCGCTGGGAATCTGGTACGCGAGCTGCGCCATGCTAGAGCGCCCCCGTCATCACAGCGCCGGCCGCCCGAGACGTGCCCGCGGCACCGCTCGCCGCCAGCGCCTCAGCATCGTGCTCAATCGCTGCGGCGATCCCGCGATACACCTCGGCCAGCTCGCTATCGGGCAGCGCGCTCACGACAGTCGACCCGGCGTCTTCGGCCTGCTGGATGAGCGGCGAGCGCGGCACGGTTGCCACGACGCGCGCGCCCTCCTCCTCGCAGAACTGCGCGATCTTCGCGGCCTCGTCCGGCACGTTGCGCATGTTGGCGATGAGGCCGGCGAGGTGGGCGTAGCCGCGCTTCTGGAAGTTCTCGATGGCACGCATGATGTTGGACGCGGCGTAGAGGCTCATCATCTCGCCCGACGTCACGATCATGACGGCGTCGGCGTACTCGCCGCGCATCGGCATCGCAAAGCCACCGCACACGACGTCGCCCAGCACGTCGTAGAGCACAACGTCCGGCTCGTACGTCTCGAAAGCCCGCAGCTTCTTGAGCGTGTCGAACGCCGCGACGATGCCACGACCCGCGCAGCCCATGCCCGGCACCGGCCCGCCCGCCTCGACGCACAGCACGCCATCGGGGGCCCGATGCACGACGTCCTCGAGCGTCAGCTGGCCCCCCGCGCGCATGCAGTCGAGCACGGTGCGCACCGTCTCCCCGCCCATGTGCAGCTTCGTGGAGTCGGCCTTGGGGTCGCACCCGATCTGCATGACCGTGTGCCCGCGCGAGGCGAGCGCCGCCGCGATGTTGCACGTCGTCGTTGACTTGCCGATGCCGCCCTTGCCGTAGATAGCCAGCCGATACATCGTTCCCCTCGCCTTCCCCCAAAGCCGAAGCAGGCCTCGCTTCCCGGTTCAGGATACCCGGAAAGCGAGGCCTTGCAACCTACCGGAACACGCTCAATAGCGCTTACTGGTAATTGATGATGCCGTCGATCTCCTCATCGCTCATGTCGTACTTGAAGAACTCGCTATAGAAGTCGTGGATGTCCTGCTTGAGCTCGTCGTCGGCATACAGGTCGGGATACATGCGGTTCATGGCCCACATGACCGTCAGCGGCTGCTCGACCGTGCGGTTGCCCCACACGTGCGCGACGGTCGGCACCGCGTAGATGCGGTCCTCGACGATGGCGGGCAGGTCGGCGATGTTTGCGTCGTTGCGGATGGCGTCGAGGTCGGTGTTGCTCGAGAAGATGACCTGCGGGGCCCACAGCAGCAGGTCCTCGCGGGTGTACTCCAGCGAGTTCTTCGTGTGGGCCTCCTTCGTCACCGAAATGCCGCCGGCCGTCTCGATCCACCACTCGGAGATGACGTGCGGGTTCGTGAGGCTCTCGACGTCGCCGTAGATAGCCTTGACGCGCTCGTCGTCGGTGAGCTTGCCCGTGCGCTCGGCGGCCTTGGCGACCATCTTGTCGAAGTACTCGTTGTACTCGGCGGCGCGATCCTGAGCGTCGAGCACTTCGCCCATCAGCGTGACGGCGACCTTGACGTCCTCGACGTCGGCCCAGGCCAAAACGATGCAGGGGATGCCCTTCTCGGAGAGCTGCTGGGCCGTGTCCTCCGTCATCGTGATGCACAGGTCGGGGTTGAGCTGCATCGTGGCCTCGAGGTCGACGCCATCGGCCGTCTCGAGCACGGGGCCGTCGGCGATCTGCGGGGCGAACTTGTACTGCATGGCCCAGCGATCGTTCTTCGTGAAGTTCTGAGGCATCTGGTTCACGATGAGGTCGCCCTTGCCCATGCACTCGACGAAGGCGTTGAGCACGCCCACGGAGCCGAACGTCGCGACGCTCTTGACCTCGTTGGGGATGGTGACCTCGCGGCCGGCCATGTCGACGACCGTGATGGACTTGCCGTCCGCGGAGGTCTTGACGTCAACGGAGGCGGAGGCAGCCTTGGCGTCGGCAGCGCTCGAGGCGGCCTTGTCGGCAGCGAACGCCTGGGCGCCCGCAAAGCCGGCAGCAGCCAGGCCGGCGACGGCGGCGGCGCCGGCGACGAACGAGCGGCGGCTCAGGTTCTGGTTCATGCGTTCCATGTTACAACGTCCCCCTTATATCGATGCGCGCCCGCGGGATGCGAAGCGCGGTGGTACCTATCTCAGTGCGGAGCGCCCGCGGGCGCCCGGCGTCCTCATCGCTCGAACAGGCCCTCGTCGAGCAGCGGGATGCACGTCTTGACCATGACGCCCCCGCCGATGTCGGCCTGCGTGACCCGCACCGGCGTGTTGTACAAGCTCGTGAGGCTCTCGCTCGTCACGACCCTGTCGGGATCACCCTGCGCCACGACAAGGCCACCCTTCATGAGCGCAACCTTCGAGCAGGCGAGGAAGGCGTGATCGGGGTAGTGCGACGTCATGAGGATGGCGAGGCCCTGGTCGGCGAGGAACTTGATGGCCGTCAGGATCTTGACCTGGTTGTGGTAGTCGAGGTTGGCCGTCGGCTCGTCCATGACGAGCAGCTTGGCCTGCTGGGCCAGGGCTCGCGCCACGAGCACCATCTGCTTTTCGCCGCCGGAGAGCTCCTGGTAGCGACGCTCGGCGAGGTGGGCAATCTGCAGGCGCGTCAGGGACTCGGCAACGATGTCCCAGTCCTTGCGCGAGTGCGACGCCCCCGTGCCGAGGTGCGACACGCGGCCCATGAGCACGACCTCTTTGGCGAGGTACGGGAAGGCCAGCGCCGAGGACTGTGGCACGTACGCCATGGCGTGAGCGCGCTCGCGCGGCTTCATCTGCGCCAGCGAGCGACCCTCGACGAGGATCTCGCCGCCCTTGGGCTGCGTGAAGCCGAGAAGCGCGCGCAGCAACGTCGTCTTGCCGGTACCGTTAGAGCCCAGCAGGCACACGATCTCGCCCGGCTCGACGCTCAGCGAGATCCCCTTGAGGATCTCGGGCCCCGTGCGGTACGCAAACCGCACGTCGCGAATCTCAACGAGCGGAGCCGTCATAGCAGGCCCTCCTTACCGGCAACGAGAACTTTAGGACGAAGGCGGAGCGAGCAGCGGCGCACCGAGGCAGCCGCCCCGTCGCCTGGGGCGGCCACGGCGCAGCAGATGCAAGGCGTCGGCAACCGCCGCGCACTGAGTACGCAAGGGCGCCAACAACGCCGCAGATGCCGCACCGTGGTCCGCCCCATCACAGCCACTCCCTTTTGGTTTTGATCAGCAGGAACACAAAGAGAGGCGTGCCGATGAGAGCCGTGAGGACGCCGATGGGCAGGTCGGAGAAGGCGGAGCGCACGAGGTCGTCGATGAGCACGAGGAACAGGCCGCCGATGACGAACGACCCCGCGATGAGCTTCGAGTAGCTGGCGCCCGTGACCGTGCGGGCGATGTGAGGCACGACCATGCCGATCCAGCCGATGATGCCGGCCACCGACACGGCGCACGCCGTCATGAGCGTCGAGGCCACGATGACGACGCCCTTGACGAGCACGACGTTGACGCCCATGGCGCGAGCCTCGTCCTCGCCAGCAGCCAGGACGTCAATCTTGTTGCGGAAGATGAACAGGAGAACAAGCGAGGCGATCGTCGCCGGCAACATGACGAGCAGGTCGGTGTTGTCACCCTTGTTGAGGCTGCCCATGAGCCAGAACGTGATGGAGGGCAGCACGGACTCCGTGTCGGCCACCGTCTTGATGATGGAGATGAGCGCCTGGAAGAAGCTCGACACGACGACGCCTGCGAGCACGAGAATCGTGAGGTTCTGCTTACCGAATATCGCGCCGATGACGTAGGCAATCGTGACGGCCGCGACACCGCAGACGAACGCCGAGATCTGGATCTCCCACCAGTTGCCGCCGTTGAGCATCGCCAGAGCAGCGCCGAAGCCGGCACCTGCAGAGACGCCCAGGATGTCCGACGAGACCATCGGGTTCTTGAAGACCGTCTGGTACGAGGCGCCCGAGACGGCAAGGGCGCCGCCGATGAGCACGGAGAGCGTGATCTGGGGGAAGCGCACCGTCGTCATGATCTTGTCGAGCACGTCTTCCCAGTACTGCTCGACCGGCATGATGTGCGAGCGCAGGATGTCCCACACCTCGCCGAGCGAGATGTTGGCGCTGCCGATCATGAACGATGCCAGATAGACGAACACGAGGATGGCGATGAGCGCGATCATGACGATCGTGAACGGCAGGCGAGCGCCGTGCTGGCGACGCGCTGACTTCGTGGACTCGCCCGCAGCAAGCGCCTCGCCCGTCAGCACAGGGGAGACCGTGCCGGACGACTGACTCCCCTGGGATTCCTCCCCCATGCAAGTTCCCCCTTTGGTACCTTTCACAGGCATACGACATGCACAGTAGGATAAATAGTAGCAATCGATATGCCATTTGCAATAGGTAATCCAACGTGTGGTTACAGCGGCACTTGTCTCGGTGTTGCACAGCTAGCGATGGGCATCCTGGGGGGCTTTTGGGATGCCAGCGGCGGCAATCGCGCGCTCACAACTCGGCGAAATGGCCGCCGCACGCGTCCCCCGCCACGGAAGGGGCCCGAGCTGGGCAGATAAGCGAGTCGTGTATGGCCCGCAGGGCAATTCTCGCGGGCTTGGATACGCCCACACGGCAAACCCGCAGGTAGCGCGGCCGGACAGAAGCCTTGCTATTTCCGAGCAACCAGCTCGCATCGTGCACGACTCGAGTTTCTGCCCATCCAGAGGAACGTTCACGACAAAAGCAGCGGCGGAAAACGGGCTCAGGCACGCACCCCACGTGGAATCTCACCGACAGCCTCAGAAACGCACACGGCTAACCGGTATCACGGATGCGGCGTGGGTACACGAGCACACTAAGACGGGCATCCGACGGGCGACGCCGCCAACTCGAGAGAGGAGGTGGTGACCCGTGATTCTTTTCCGAGAGATGATTGGTTTACTGGCCGACATCTGCACGATCTTTGCCTTTATCGGAGCGATGGCGATATGGGTGTACTCGGGAATTGAGGAGGAACGCAAGAAGTTCCAGGATGGCGCCCAAGAGGTTGAACCTCGCGAGGAAGACGCAACAGTCCGTCCCCAAAACGAGGAGGGCCGCTAACCTCTGCGAAAGGTTGCGGCCCTAAACCAAACAGAACGGCGTCGCCCGTGCACCACCCACGGGTGCCCGTCGATTCATAGTATACCTCATGGGACGCATCCGTGCGAGCATCCAGGACGAGATCGTCCCCTTTTGTAGAAGAATCAGAACCGAGGGATGGGGATATAGCCGATCCCCAAAACGAGGAGGGCCGCTAGCCCCGGCAGACTGCGGCCCTAAACCAACAACGGCGTCGCCCGTGTACGCCCCACGGGTGCCTGCTGGCTTTAGTATACCGCACTGCGAGCGATCCTTATACGGCAGCACGTGCAGTTAAGCCTCTCGATAAAGAGCCACTAGCTGTCGGCCAGGACGGCGCGGAGCTCGCGGCGATAGCGCATCGTCAGCTCGTCACAGCACTCTATCCAGGCGTTTCCAGCGTAGATATAGCCTGCCACCCAGTTCGGATCGGCTAGGGCGTCGCGGTATCGATAGGGATAGCTTCGCTTGAGATCGGCAACCCGCCCCTCCAACACGCCAACGAGAGCGTCGAGCATGTTACACAGGGCCGCCAGCTCATCGGCAGAGGCGGCGGGATCGGGCAGCACGCTCGGCAGGCCATCGGGCAGGTGCATTGCAAGGGCTCGCAAGCATTCGAGGTCGCCCTCCGCATAGGCTGAACGAGCAGCGGCAAGCAGACGGGAGTCGCGCTCGTCGCACCGGAGCGACAAATCGGGGTGGAGCCACGCCACGAAGCGCCGATAGAGCGACGCGCACTCGACAGCCTCTTCTGGAGATGCGGGTTCGGCCTGCCGACGCATGTCGATAAGCGCCATGTAGCGAGCAAGGCGTGCGTCCGCCTGGCGGGTAACGGATGCGAACTCGTCGGCAACCACCAGAGCAAGAGTATCGACCCCGAGCGCCAGCCCCTCGGCGCGGGCGCTGCGAGCAAGATGCAACTTGCGACGCGCCTTGAGCATAGCGAGCTCGCTGCGCAGACGCGCATCGCGATAGCGGCCCACCCTGAGCGCGTACTCGGCCTCGATCTCGGGATTCTGCTGGAGCTCGATGTCGTCGTATGCGAAGAGAGCATCGATGGCGCGTTCCCGCAGCTCAGCAATGCGAGCACGGAGATCCGCGCGGGCGTCGTCATCCGCAACGGCCCGCGCAGCCGACGTATCAGGTTCCTCGCCTTGAGCCCTTCGGTCGGGCATCACGTGCCTCCGCATCTAGTCGACCCCATACCCCACAGGATCGCTTCCGCATTGTACGCTTCGGCGGGAAAGCGGGACATGCCCAGTAAAAAGCTGGCGCGCCATGCCATGTCCCGACACCGCGCAAACACCAACCGCTATGATCATCCCAACCAGATGGATACCTGACAAAGCAGAGATCGCCATCGAGCCAGCGCACTTTCATCCCATTCGCAAGGAGTCCGCATGTCCCCCACCGTCTACCTCCTCGATGATCTTGACGCCTTGGGCAGCGAGACCGTCGAGCGGGCGCTCCCGACGCTGCCTCCCGAGCGTCGGGAGCGGGCGGAGCGCTGCGTGCACGCGGGGGACCGGGCGCGCATCGTGGCCGCGTGGCTGCTGCTCGCCCACGGGCTGCGCGCCGAATACGGGCTCCCTGACGTCCCCCCGCTCGCCTACGGGGAGCGCGGGAAACCGTACTTTGCGCAGGCGGTCGGAAACGCAGCCCCCCTCCCCCAATTCAGCCTGAGCCACAGCGGGCAGCTCGTGGCCTGCGCGCTTGCTTCTGCCGACGTGGGGCTCGACGTGCAAGAGGTCGCTGGCGTCACCCGACGTCTGTCGGACGGCTTCGTTCGGCGCACGTGTTCCCCCGAGGAGATCGCTGTACTCGGAGACGCCGGTTCCCTCGGCTCAACCGCTTTCGCCCAAGCGTTCTGCGCGCTGTGGACCCGCAAGGAAAGCGTCATAAAGCTCACGGGGCGCGGGCTTGCCGAGCCCCTGCCAGACCTGCTTTCCCGGCACGAGCGGGACGTCGCCACGACAACGCTGGCCCTCGACGGCCCGGACGCGAGTCCAAACACGGGTTTTCTCTCGCTAAGCCTCTGGAGAGACGGTTCGCCTTTAAGGAGCACGGCCCCCGCGCACCCGGGCTCGAGCTTCCGCCTCGTCCGCATCTCCCCCGGCGAGCTTCTCGCGCGGCAGTAGCGCCCGGACAGTCCCCCCCGGCCGCGCAGCGCGCCCGAATTCGCACGCCTGTCTCACCGGCCCCGCAGACGCCCTCCCTCGTGCGGTAGACTGAAGCCAAAGCGGCACATTCACGCACGCGCCGGTCCCACCACGAACGGAGAGCCCATGGCCGCCTCGTCATCACCCCGCGCTCACGCGCCCGCCCCCACAGCGGCCGGCAGCCTCGCCGCGCGCGTGCAGACTTTCGCCGAGCGGCATCGCCTCGCCTACCGCCTTCTCATCGGCATCGCCTGTGGCCTGCTCTACTACGGTGTCCTCAGCTTCTTCCTCGGCATCCCCGCGCTCAACGAACAGACGCAGGTGCGCCCCGCCTCGGCGCTCGGCCCCGTGCTCGGCCTGTTCTTCGGCTGGCCAGCCATCGTGGGCTGCGCCGTCGGTAACCTGGTCGCCGACATGGCCACGGAGAGCGACCCCGTGCGCCTCTCGCTGTACTTTCTCATCCAGCTCGTCTACTACAGCGTGCCCTATCTGGGGTGGTACCTCGTGTTCCGCCGCGGGGAGCACCCGTACCCGCGCCTGGACACCGCCGGGAAGACAGCACTCTACCTCGCGCTCATGCTCGCAGCGTCCGTGCTCGTGACGCTGCTGCTCCTGCCCGTGGCCGTCGACAACGTCTCCGAGGCCCACATCGACGAGATCCGCATCTATAACAACGTGCTGTTCCTCATCTACCTGGGCATCCCCCTGCTCGTGGCGCTCGAGCGCTCGCCCCTCGTGCCCCTGGCCCCACCATTCGTCCGCGCGCCCTACACGCACCGCGCGCACATGAACCTCACGCAGCGCGTCGTCACCGGTGTCGTGCTGGCGGCGCTCGCCATCATCGTCGTGTTCATCGTCGCCGTCTACGGGACGTACCTCGCGAGCCCCGACCCGTACCTCTCCAACCCGAACGCCGTCTTTGTCGCAGGCCAGGAGGCCCCCGACCTCATCGCGGGCATCTACACGTACGCGTTCTACTTCACGGCCTGCGTGTTCGTGCCCGCCCTCGTGCTCGCCCGCGTCATCGAGACGCACTTCGCGCGACCCATCGAGACGCTGACGTCCGCCTCGCGCACGTTCGTCGCCCAGCTCGCGGCGCACCAGAGCAGCGGGACATCCACATGCGGCGCCGACGAACTCGCACGCGTTGCCGACGTCCCCACGCACGGACCCGCGCTGCGCCCGCGCAACGAAATCCTCGAGCTCATCGAGAGCACGAACACCATGCGCCGCGACCTCGTGGGCTATGTCGACGAGCTCGGTCGCGTCATGGCGGAGCGCGAGCGCACGTCCGCCGAGCTTGAGATCGCCTCCGACATCCAGGCCAGCACCGTGCCGCACGACTTCACGTCATTCATCGAGCGCTACCACCTCGACATAGCCGCGACGCTGCAGCCTGCGCGCGAGGTGGGCGGCGACTTCTACGACGTCTTTGATGCCGGCGAGCACCGCGTGGGCTTCATCATCGCCGACGTTTCGGGCAAGGGCGTGCCCGCCGCCCTGTTCATGATGCGCGCCATCACGGAGATCCGCGAGCAGATGATATTCCGCGGCGACGTCGGCGAGGCCCTAACGCTCGCCAACCAGACGCTGTGCGAGCACAACGACGCCCTGATGTTCGTGACAGCATTCGCCTGCACGCTCGACACGCAGACCGGCCGCGTGCGCTACGCAAACGCCGGGCATAACCCGCCATGGCTGCGCCACGGTCAACAGCGCGGGTGGCTCGAGGGGGCCGGCTCCCCGGAACGTGCCAGCGCCTCGGGCTCAGGGGGAGGCCCGCGGCCCGGCCTCGTGCTCGGCGTGCTCGACGGTGTCATCTACCGCGAGGCGTCCATCGACCTGGCGCCCGGCGACGGCCTGTTCCTCTACACCGACGGCGTCACCGAGGCCATGGACGCGGAGAGCCGGCTGTTCGGCCAGGGCGCTCTCGAGGATGCCCTGCGCGAGGCGGACGCGCTCGACGCCGCCGGGGCCATCGCACACGTGAGCAGCAGTGTCGCGCGCTTCGTGGGCGGCGCCGCGCAGGCCGACGACATCACGATGCTCGCGTTCTCGTGGAACCTGCCCGTGCGCAGCATCTCGCTGCCGCCCGACGACCGCGCGCTCGACGACCTGTTCGGCTTCATCGACAGCGTCTGCGCCGAGGCCGGTTGCGGGAAACGCGTCGTGTTCGACCTCAAGCTCGTGCTCGAGGAGCTGTTCGTCAACGTGGCGCACTACGGCTTTCCCGAGGGACAGCCCCGCCAGTCCGTCCACGTCGAGGCGGCGGCGGACCGCAATGCCGGCGTGCTCCACATCACGATCAGCGACGCCGGCGTGCCCTACGACCCACTCGCCTACGAGTCCCGCAAGGTCGACGCCGAGCTGGGCGCCGACAACAAGGTGGGCGGCCTGGGCATCCTGCTCGTGCGCAAGCGCACAGACGGCCTCAGCTACGAGCGCATCGGCGGGCGCAATGTTCTGCACCTCATCAAGCGCATCGCGGAATAGGCCCCGCAACGAAGGAGGGGCCCACCCGCATCATGCAGGCAAGCCCCTCCGCGCGCGTCTCGTATGGCGCCTTTAAGCTTCTAGATGAACTTCTCGGCAGAGTCCGCGTTCCTGTCGACCGAGAGGAACGACGCCGGGGCGTCCTCGGAGATGAATGTCGGGCCGTCATCGTAGATCATGGCGCCACCGTCAGCCTCGGCCATCTGCTCATCGGTGAGCTCCGCGGCGTTGGAGCCGCACTCACAGCAGCATCCGGCGTTCTCGAGCTTCGTGTCCTTCGGGTCCTTCGTAGCGTTCGACATGGCGAGCCTCCTTCATATAGCGCGACCCCTCCGAGAAGCCGTCGTTGACTTCCCTGGCTCCCAGAATACGCGAGGCCCTCTTTCAGGCACAAGGCGATGCACGATAGACGGAACGAACGCTTTGATTTAGTGAACAAACGCTTTCCGACTACCGCTCATGGCAAGCCATATGCCGCCAACGGCATGAGATGGGCTCCGCAGGGAACAAGAGCACTAGGAACGCGGCGCACTCGCACGCGAAAGCCCCGCCTGGAGACGCCGCCCCAACGGGAGGAGCTGCGCCATGCCGACCATTTTCACCCACGCCGACTTTGTTCCCATGACGGGGCAGGAGGCCTCGTTCGAGGCGATGCTCGTCACCGACGGCGGCACGATCGCGTACACAGGGCCGCTCAAGGAGGCCCGCGCGCAGGCGAGCGAGTTCGGGGGCGCCGCCCACGCCGAGGAGGTCAGCCTCGACGGGCTGTGCGTGCTGCCCGGCTTCATCGACGCCCACTCGCACTTCACGGGCGTCAGCCAGTACTTCACGTCCGCCGACCTCTCCGGGGCAACGAGCTTCCCCGAGATCGCCGCGCGGCTGCGCGCGTTTGCCAAGCGAAGCCGAGCGGGTGCCGGCGACATCATTCTCGGCACGAACTACGACCACAATGACCTGGCAGAACGGCGCCACCCCGACCGCCACCTGCTCGACGAGGTGTCTGCCGACGTCCCCGTCGCCATCATCCACGCGTCGAGCCACCAGTGCGTCGCTAACACGAAGCTGCTCGAGCTGGCGGGGCTTTCGGCGAGCACGGCCGACCCCACCGGCGGCCGGTACGGGCGCGAAGCAGACGGCACGCTGTCGGGATACTGCGAGGAGCCGGCCGCCATGTGGCCCGTGCTCGCCATCGTGCAGGAGCGCCAGCACACGGGCATGGACAAGCTGCTCGCCCCGATGCAGAACGTCTACCTGGAGCAGGGCATCACGACGTGCCAGGACGGAGCGACGACGGCCGACATGGCCGACGAGCTCGACGGGGCGGCGCGAGCAGGGAAGCTCGTCATGGACGTCGTGGCCTACCCGATGTACGGCGAGGACATCGACGCCATGTTCGCCGAGCACGCCACGTGCGACACGGCCCAGCTTGTGCCGGGACGCACGGGGTACGGCCCCTTTGGGACGCCCGCGCCCGCATACGCCAACCACCTGCGGTTCGGCGGCGTCAAGATGTTCCTCGACGGCTCGCCGCAGGGACGCACCGCCTGGCTGAGCCGCCCGTATACGCCGGGACCCGAGGGCGACGGCTACCGCGGCTACCCCACGATGAGCGACGCCGACGCGCTCGCCTTTGCCCGAACGGCCGTCAACGAGGGGCGCCAGCTACTCGCCCACGTCAACGGCGACGCGGCGCTCGAGCGCTTCCTCGCCGTGTACGCCCGAGCCCTGGCCGACGCGACCCACCCGCGCAAGCGCGAGCTGCGGCCCGTCGCCATCCACACGCAGATAGCCCGGCGCGACCAGATCGAACGCATGGGCATGCTTAACATGGTGCCGTCGGTGTTCGCATCGCACATCTGGTACTGGGGCGACACCCATCTGCGCAACCTGGGACGGGCGCGCGCCATGCGCATCTCTGCCTGCGCCGACATGTTGGACTGCTGGCTGCCGCTCACGCTGCACTGCGACACGCCCGTGCTGAGGCCCAACCTGCTCGAGGCCGTCTGGTGCGCTGCCGAGCGGCGAACGAAGGTCGGCGTGCACCTGGGGCCCACGCAGTCGATCAGCGTGTACGAGGGCCTGCGCGCCATCACGGCCAACGCGGCCTACCAGTACGGCGAGGAGTCGCGCAAGGGGACGCTCGAGCCCGGGAAGCTCGCGGACTTCATCGTGCTCTCGGACAACCCGCTACGCGTGGAGCCCGATCGGCTGAGGAGCATCCGCGTGCTCACGACGTACAAGGAGGGGCGGCCGGTCTGGCGCGCGTAGAGCGGCCCCCGGGGACGGCCCCGTGGCGAAGAAACGCGCACAAGTCGCGTTTTCGTGCAGTGAAAAACAGCGCCCTCTACCTGCGGTTATCTTGCGTTTCCACAGGTAGGGGGCGCTGCACAAAAACGGCTTTAGTGCGCGTTTCTTCCAGGGGGCATCCCTAAGCCGCACGCCCGCAGGCGCGGCAGTAGTTCTCGACGTCCGCGACGTCGACGAGGCGGGCCTCACCCGAGAAGCGGAACGGGATGCGGCCGCAGGAAACGGCCCGGGCGATTTCGACAGCGCCGCAGCCCACGAGGCCGGCGGCCTCCTCGAAGCTCACGAAGCGCGACGATGTGGCGTTACGCGCGGCAATGGTGTTCATGCTTGTCCTACCTTTCGTACTAGGGGCGGCGTGCCCCTGTCTGGAATGTAAAAATGTGTCGTCGTAGCGGGAGAGTCCCCGGGTATGGCGTGGAAACCCGGGTCACGATATGCCGAGCCTGCGCTCGGGTGCAGCCGGGGGGCGTCGCCCCGAACCGTACGAAATCTGTTCGTTTATGCCGGGCCCTCATGCCCGACGACCTTTCGAAGCGTACACGGAAGCGCTTCGCGCTCTAGTATGCCCCAAAACAGCTCGGATTATGCAAGGACGCGGCCAAGTGTTCGTCTCGGCTTCGAAAGAGCAGGGCAACCGTGAGTAAAGCCCGGCTTGACACCGCAGGTCAGCAGGCAAGAAGAGAAACTCACTATGCCGGGGCTACGCCTTGTATAGGAGCCTTATTACTTGACGCACGCTCCAAACTTATACAGAGTGGGAGAAGATCCCGCCGATGCGGAAGTGTGCACCGATGGGATCGGGGGGGAAATCATGGGAGTAGGAGAAGGGGAATAGTATGAGTATCACGCAGGAAAACTCCGTCAGCCGCGCTGGCTTTCTCAAGATGACGGGCGCCGGCCTGGCGTCCGCCGTCGCCGTGGCGAGCATGGGTGGCCTGTCCACCGCCCGCGCCGACGAGGCCGCTCCGCTTCACGTGCGCGTCGTGTACTTCAGCCCGACCGAGGGCACCAAAAACGCGGCGACCGCCCTGGCAGAGATGTTCTCGACCGACGTCACGCCCACCGATCTCACGACGCTTGACGCCCGCCAAGAGGAGGTCGACCTGTCCGACGCCGACCTCGCCATCGTCGCCGCACCGTCGTACGGCGGCCAGATCCCCCGCGTCGAGGGCCTGTTCACGAATCTCAAGGGCAGCGACACGCCCGTCGTCCTCGTCACCGCGTTCGGCAACCGCGCCGTTGAGGACTGCTTCGCGCAGGTCGACGGCATCCTCGCGCCGCAGGGATTCGTGACGGTGGGCGCCATCGGCATCGTCACGCCGCACGTGTTCTCGGAGAAGGTCGGCCGCAGCCGCCCGAGCGTCGACGATCGCGCCGTCATGGCGGAGTTCGTCGGCAAGGTGACGGAAAAGCTGGCCGGCGGCGCCGTCGAGGCCGTGGCGCTCGAGGGCAATCCGACGCCCGACCCCAAGGAGCTTTCCGTCCCCGAGAAGCAGTACAACGCCGACAAATGCACGAAGTGCGGCCTGTGCGCGGCAAACTGCCCCGTGGGCGCCATCGACCCCGAGACGCTCGAGGTCAACGAGGACGTCTGCATCAGCTGCCAGCGCTGCACGTTCGTCTGCGAGTTCAACGGCCGCAACTTCGACAACACGCCGATGCGCGAGTTCCTCGACAACAAGCTGCGCGTCAAGCAGCCGGTGACGTACGTTATCTAAGCGAGGCTGCGCTCTGGAGATCGCAAAGCCGCCCGTCCGAGCATGCGAGTTCGGGCGGGCGGCCTTTTTTGGTAGCAGGCGCGCGGCGAGGGCGCGCCCCGCTCGCAAAGTCGAGCTCGCAACCTCGCGGGGGCTAGCGCTGGCGCCTCGAGGCCCGGGGCTCTGGAGCGCCGGATCCCCCGGAGCCCTGGGAGCCTGGGCAAATCTCACGGTTATGCGAGGTTTTGCAAAATCAGGCGCCAAATCTGGGCGCGGATTGCGTTTGTGCCAGGTTTGTGCGGTGCCTCGGGGCATGCGCCGCACATAAGCGCTGACGCACGACACTCCTACCTGCGATTCTTCCGAGCATGGCACAAACGCGGGGCTCGAGCCACCTCCGCAAACCTCGCAGCCCCGCAATTCGCGCCCAATTTGAGAGCGCAGTTTTGCAAAACCTAGCACAAACGAAAGACGGGGCCAGGCAAGTACGCCAGGCGCCACCAATAAGCCCATCTCACATTCGGAAAGCGTGGGGCAGCATCTCCTCACCGCCAACCCTACACCAGACGTGCGTAGTCCTGCGACTGGTGGAAGATGTGGGCGATGACGACCTCGTCGCCCGCGATCTTGTAAAGAACCGTATATCGCATGACTGCCACAGACCGATATCCCAGCGCAACAAGCTCGGGGAGATGGCACAGATCGAATGCCTCCGGCTGCTGCCCGATAAGCCCAACCTTGGCATCGAACTCGTCCATGAAATGTCGCGCGGTCTGAGAGCTCCCCAGCGTCGTGGCGAGGTAGCCCACTATGGCGCGGTACTCCCCTTGTGCTTCTCGCGCAATAACCAGCTTATAGGCCATATTCCGCCCTCACCGCCGCGCTGAACTGCCCATAGTCGTCATACTCGCCGCGAGAGATCTCGTCCTCGGCCAGCATGATGCGCGACAACAGGCGAGCCTTTGCCACCTCGTCGCGCTGGGCGGCCCACTCCTCGGCAGACAGACAGTGGAACGCCTCGTAACCGTTGCGCGTGACCATCACGTCACGCTCCCGCTCCACAAGCGCCGCAAACGCCGCCGTATCCTTCATGTCACGGATCGGAACCGCAGTGGCCATGAGACCCCCTTCAACGCCTGGCTTATGTGGCCCAATTATGTCACATGTCAGCACGATACCCCATGCCATCCGTCTTTGGCATGGGCAGCCGAAAATGCATGCCTTGCGTACGTGGCAAGCAGTTATCCCAGCTCGTCCAGCAGCTCGATGAGTTCGGCGCGGCTGTGGACGCCGGACTTCTCGTAGATGTGGCGGACGTGCGTCTTTACGGTGGACTCCGAGACGTTGAGCGTGCCGGCGATGGAGCGCAGCCCATGGCTCGTCACCCACAGGTCGAGCACCACCTGCTCGCGATCGGTGAGGCCCCACGCATCGGGTGCAGACGGGCGGATAGCCTGCGCGGCGCGTAGCGCATCCGAACCAGTCGGAGCCCCAACGGCCGCGGGAGCATCTCCCCCGCGCGGGGTTTCCGGCGCGCAGCCCTCCCCTGCAGGCACGTCCTCGTCAGAAGTCGCCGGAGCGGGCGCGAGTCCCCAGACCGCCGCATCGGCGCTCGCGGGGGCTGTCCCGAGACGCACGGACGTCTCGCGCTCGGAGAACAGGAACACGAACGCCAGCACCAGCAGAAACACTGTCGCGATGCCAAACGGCAGCAGGTTGTCCAGCATCGCGAGGCCAGCGATCTCACCCAGCGACATGCCCAGCTGCACGACGAAGCGGCCGACGCCGATAACGACGAGCGCCGGCACGCCCCGCTCCCGCGCGCTCTCGACGATGAGCACCCAGCACAGGCACTCCGAAACGAGGCTCACCATCTGCGCGATAACCGTGAGCAGCCCCGTCGCCTGCCGATCCGCCGCCAACAGCACGACATAGCCAACGATGACGAGCGGCAGCGCCACCTTGTAAAACGTACCAAGCGAGGCGAACGGGCGACGGCGCCCAACATACTGGGTCGTCGCCACCATCAGCGCCAGCAGCACGATGCCCGCGGCCAGGCATCCCATGTCCAGCGTGAGGCTGCCCGCAACCTGCTCGACATAGAGGCGCATCCCGCCGATCGCGACGTACATGAACGCGATGATGACGAACGTGCGCCATGGCAGGCTCCGCAGCAGCAAAGGCAGTGTCGCGGTATCCGGGCCACCGGACAGCCCGGCGGATCCACCCCGCGCGGCAGCCCCGTCGCGCGGCAACCTGGCCAGGACGATGGCGGACACCGTTGGCAGCGCGCTCACAAGGGCTACGATCACCGCACGCGGCGCGACGTCGACGAGCAGGGTAAACGCGAGCATTAGCGCGTAGGCGATCAGGAAGACAAGCGACGTCCCGCTGAGCAGCCCGCTCGCCGGCAGGCGGGAAAACGCCTCCGCGAGCGCACACACGAGCGCCGCCACCGTGAACCCTGAGATAACCGCCCCGGCGATCGCCGCCACCTGGGGAATACCGGTCAGCAGGTAGAGAGGGGTCGTCAGCGTCGTCACGATGCCGCACGCCAACAGCAGGCCGCGACGCGCGCACAGCGGGGCGAGCCTGCGCCATGCCAGCGCGACGCCCAAGAAGGAGACGGACGCGCCCGCCATCGACGCCACGTGCGCAACGAAGACGGGCAGCGCAGGCGTCATCGGCTGGTTGAACGAGAAGAACGTCCACGCCCAGTAGAGGCCAAGTCCCACGACGCACGATGCGAACAGCGAGGCCGATGGGGCGCCCGCCTTCGGAAGTTCCTTGTCCACGCACCCCACCTCCCCTCTCGCCGTGCCCCGCCCTCGCGATGCCGCACCTGTTAGACGCCCCACGGAAAGCTCGTCGTCTCACCCGAAAGGACGCAGACGGGTCGATCCCGGAGCCCCTCAATAGGCACAAGCGCCCATCAACAAGGAGCGGTTCAGCCCCAGCGATCCTCCCCCGCGGCTGACCAAAATGGATGATGACATCCCCGGCACCGCATTCTACCTGTGGCGACGGAGAAGGACTAGCACGATTCCCGCCCATTCCAAAGGCAACCCGTTTGGTGGATGCCTCTTGCCGATGCCCCAGCCTATTCTTCGACTCGTTCACACGACGCCGGGCCTTGTGCTTGGCGCCTCGACCGCAACGCACCACCCAGCAAGGAGGACTTCATGGCAGACAGCACGTTCACCCGCCGCTCGTTCGTCGCCGGCGCGACCGCCGTCGCCGGCGCCGCCGCCCTGGCCGGCACGGCCGGCATGGCCCTGGCCGACGAGAAGGCCGCTTCCGCCGACGCCGCGGCCACGCCCAGTTTCATGCAGGCGCCCGCCGCGATCGACGCCGCCGACATCAAGGAGACCATCGACGCCGACATCGTCATCGTGGGCGCGGCCCTCTCCGGCCTGTGCGCCTGCCGCGCGGCTGTCGAGGCCGGCGCGACGAGCATCGTCGTCATCGAGAAGGCCGACACCTGGCAGTGCCGTTCGAACCAGTTCGGCACCATCGGCGGCAAGATCCAGGAGGACCTGGGCATCGAGCTCGACAAGAATGCCGCGGTGGGCCAGATCATGAAGGAGTGCGGCTACCGCCCCAACCAGCGTCTCCTCAACCTGTGGGCAGACCACTCCGGTGAGGCGTTCGACTGGTTCCTCGCCCCGATGGAGGGCAAGTACGTCGTCGAGGCCGAGAGCGACCCCTATGACGAGGAGGAGGGCCACCTCTCCGTGCGCAAGACACACTGGCCCGAGCCGGACAACGCCAACACGGCCGACAACTACTACCCGATCTTCAGCGACTGCCAGATCACGCTGCCGACGATGTCGCCGTGGGTCGAGGCCATCTACAACATCTGTGTCGAGGCCGGCGTGACGTTCAAGTTCTCGACGTGGGCGCGCCAGCTCGTCCGCGAGAACAACGAGGGTCCGGTCACCGGCGTCATCTGCCAGGATGTTGACGGCAACTACTCGCAGGTCAATGCCGCCAAGGCCGTGCTGCTCGCCACGGGCGACTTCGCCGGCAACAAGGCCATGATGGAGCACTATGTGCCGTGGGCCACGCGCTTCGCCAGCATCTTCCCGAACCGCGACGCCGCCGGCGAGCCCACGAACACCGGCGACGGCCAGTGCATGGGCATGTGGATCGGCGCCAAGATGGAAGACGGCCCGCTCGCCCCGATGACGCACCACCTGGGCGGCCCGCTGGGCATGGACGCCTTCCTGCTCACCGACATCTACGGCGAGCGCTTCATGAACGAGGATGTGGGCGGCCAGCCGTTCCAGAACCAGCTGTCGCGCCTGCCCAAGAAGACGGCGTGGCAGATCTTCGACGCCAGCTGGCCCGAGCAGCTGCAGTACATGGACTGCGGCCACGGCAACGTCAGCTGGTACGTCGACGCCGACAAGGTGCCCGGCGGTTCGTACGGCCGTAACGCCTTCATCTCGCAGGAGATGTTCGACGAGGCCATGGCCACCGACGTCGGCGTGCAGGCCAACACGATCGAGGAGCTGGCCGAGAAGATGGGCGTCGAGGTCGAGGCCCTCAAGGCCACGATCGAGCGCTACAACGAGCTGGCGGCAGCCGGCGAGGACGAGGACTTCGGCAAGCGCGCCGACCGCATGTTCGCCATCGAGAAGGCGCCGTTCTACGCCTACAAGCTTACGGACACCGTGCTGCTCGTGTGCATGGGCGGCCTGGAGACGACGACGGACTTCCAGGTGCTCGACACCGAGGACGAGCCGATCCCCGGCCTGTACGCCGTAGGCAACGCTCAGGGCGGCCGCTTCCTGGTCGACTACCCGCTGCCGTGCCCCGGCATCAGCCACGGCATGGCGATGACCCACGGCATGCTCGTGGGCAAGATCCTCGCCGCGTTGTAAGGACGCACATCAGGCCCGGCAAAACGATGGGCCCCGCCCGCAAGCAATTGCTTGCGGGCGGGGCCTTTTGTCATGTGCAAACCGCACCTCTCACCGGAAAAAGTGCGGATAGGTCACCTCGATGTCAGCGCACATACGCATGCCCTCAAGCGACGCGTCGCATAGCAAAGCAAGACCCCGATAGAACGGATGCCGTACCTCGCGGCCCATCAACTCAAAGAAGTGGTGCGACCAGGGAAGCACGTGCAGACGCAGGCACTCTTCAAGCAGCTCCGGTTTGTTTTCTGCCAGCCAGGCAAGGAGCTCAAGCAGCAGCCCTATGTGATCCTCGGGCGTATCAGTCGTGCCCTGGCGCCCAATGCCGTTGCGTCGCATCCATGACCGCAGCTCGAGACAGGACTCCCCAAATACCACGCAGTCCTTGTCGGTGTAGACAGATCCCCATGGGGGCGCGACCTTGGGCAGGGGCCCCACGAACAGGCGCCGATACTCCCACGTCAGATCCTCCGCTCGGGGCCCGTCGTCCAGCCCACGCGCCATGAGCGCGAGCCCCTCACGGGCAGCGTCCTCCTCGACAAACGGCCATTCTCGAGCCGCCGCGTCAACGTCGAGATCCGCGAGGGTGGCCATGAGCTCAGCGGCGTCACCTTTCTGGGGATCCTCTAGAAATAGTGGCCCCAACGTTGACCCCACAAACGAAACCTCTGTCCACCTATCGGAAAGCACACCCATGGCCGCCCTCACCCCAACGCAGCTACATGACCTCAACCGGATTTGCCAGCTCGCCGTCAGTGTCACCGGACGGTCGCGCATCCTTGCAGGCGCGCACGAGCATGCAGGGACCCGTCTGGTCAGGACCGGGCAGCGGAGCGAGATCGAGCACAGCTGCATCGGGATATTTCTCAACCAGCTCGTCCATCGGCCCAAAATCCAGGGCCCGCGCAGGACACGAAGCAACGCAGTACGGCTGCTCCCCCTTCTCGACCAGCGCAGCACATCCATCGCACTTGCGAGTAAACCCGGCTTCGGCGTCGACCTTCGGAGCACCGTAGGGGCAAGCGCTCACGCAGCTCCCGCAAGCAATACACGCATTCTGATCAACCGAAACGAGTCCAGTTGACTCGCTCTTGCTCATAGCACCTGTAGGGCAAGCCTCAACACACGAGGGGCGCTCGCAGTGGTTGCACGCCACAGACACCGGATAGCTAAAGCACGTCGTAGAGAAGCAGCCGCCTTCGTCCTTAACCGTCTCGCCACCCACATATTCGTAGACCCGGCGCAACGCTTGCCCGAGCTCGAGGTCATAGGCGTCCTTGCACGCGTATACGCACGTCTTGCAACCAGAGCAGCGTGTTCCATCAAAGTAGAAAGCATACTGAGTCATTTTTGTCCCCCGTTACTCGGTCACCTTGATGACCTGGCCGATGTTGGTATGCTGCGGGTCGCACTTGCCAAACGGCGTGGGGCGGTGCGTCGTGAGGACATTCAAGTTGCCGCCGCGATCAACGCGGTCGCCATCCATATCGGCATCATGCCAAGCGCCGGTCGGCACACCAACAACGCCGGGGACGATGCGCGGCGTCACGCGGACGCCCAGCTCGATCTCTCCAAAGTCGTTGTACACACGGATGCGATCGCCGCTCACGATGCCGCGCGGCTCGGCATCAGCCGGGTTCATCCACGCTTCCTGCGGGTTGAGCTCCTTGATAACGTCAACGTTGCCCCACGACGAGCCCACGCGGGCACGGCTGTGGAAGCCCGTCACGACAAGCGGGTATTCGTCCGTCGTCGTCTCAACGCCATACCACTCAGGCGCATACACGGCGATAGGGGCAACGACGTCGTCGTCAGCGAAGTCATGATTCTGGATGTATTCGTCAAGCTGTTCGGAGTAGATCTCTATTTTGCCAGACGGCGTCTTGAGAGGATTCGCCTCGGAATCCTTGCGGAATGCCTCCAGAGCGATAACGGCACCCGTGGGGCACTTCCTCGTATAGACACCCATCTCCTTCATCTCGTCGTACGTAGGCAGCTCGGCATCTTTCTCGCGCGCCGTCTCATACGCCTCGCGAATCCAGTCGCTTTGGGTCTTGCCCCCATCGGTAAACACGTCCTTCACGCCCAGGGCATCGGCGATGAGCGTGCAGGCGTCGTAGCCAGTCTTGCGCTCAAATTTCTCATGCTCGTAAGGCGCCTGGCCAAACGTCAGATAACCGTCGTCGCCACCACCGCCAAGCATGGACTCCTGCTCAAAGCGGTAATAGTCAGGCAGAATGACATCGCAGTACTTCATGGAGTCTGTCATCTGGATCTCGCACCCCAGAATGAACTGGCACTTGCTCTCGTCGACAAGGACGTCGTGCACCCAGTTGATGTCGGAGTTCTGGTTCGTGAGCAGGTTACTAGCAAACGCCACGGCGAACTTGACGGGGTGGTCGAGCTTCTCCTTCCCAACAACGCCGTCAGCTCGCTCGGTCATTTGATCACCGCGATCGATGGCGTCCACGAGCGAAAACACGGAGACCTGCGTCTTCACCGGGTTATCGAGCGTCGGCATGTTTGGAACCGAAACGGCGTAGTTGGCCTCGCGCAGGCCGTTGCTCGTACCGGGCAGGCCGATCTGGCCCGTCAAGATTGGTAGCATGCAGATAGACCACACCTGCATCTCGCCATTGGAGCGGCGGTTGGGGCCCCAGCTCTGATTGACGTGCAGCACCTTTGCCCCGTGGATCTCCTTGGCGAGGTCGCGAATCTTGTCAGCCGAAATGCCGCAGATAGGCGCAGCCCACTCCGGCGTCTTCTCCACCATGTCGTAGCCGGTGCCCATGATGTAATCGGTATAGGACTTGTTCTGGCCCTTGGCACTCTCGGGCATGGTCTCCTCGTCGAAGCCCACGCAGTAGGTGTGCAGGAAGTCAACGTCGCACCAGTCGTTGGCGATGAGCTCGTGGGCAAGTCCCGCCACCAGCGCACCGTCCGTACCGGGGTTGATGGGCAGCCACTGGTCGGAATGGCCGAGCAGAGAATCGTTCATGCGTGGGTCGATGACGTAGATCTTGCCCTTCGTCGTCTCGCGCATGGCAACGTAGTCGTGGTGGGAAGCAGCTCCGCCAGCACGCGTCTCCGTTGCCGCCGCACCAAACATGAGCACGAGGTCAGCATCGCGAGCGGCCTTAATAGTCGAGCCCACCGTCACGCCAGCGCCATAGATATACGGGGCGATCCAGAGCATCTGGCCATTACTGTAGTTGCCGTAGTATGACAGGTAGCCGCCCAGCGAGTTGAGCAGGCGGAACCACGGGCGAGCCGTCACACCGTACGCGCCGGTGCCAAACGACAAAAAGACCGACTCCTGGCCATACGTGTCAACGACGTCGCGGTAGTTCGTGGCGATGAGCTCGATCGCCTCATCCCAGCTAATCTGCTCGAACTTGCCTTCACCGCGCTTGCCCACGCGCTTGAGCGGGTAATTAATGCGATCGGGGCTATTTACGAGACGCCGATAGGAATGCCCGCGCAGACAGCAGCGCGGCTGAACGTCATCGAGATCATCCGAGGGCTTGGAATATGCGTCAACGCGAACAATCTCGTCATCGCGCACAACCATACGCAGCGAGCAATATGCAGGACAGGCATTTCCGCAGTGTCCCCAGACGATCTTCTCTTCCGGAGCCTCCTCGGCGCTCGCCCGCGCTGCGGTGAACAGGCGCGAGCCCGCACCGGTTGATCCCGCGGCAGCGAGAGCGCCAAGCGCAGTTCCCGCCGCAACAAAGCCGCGACGGCTGACAGCGGTATTCTGAACCATGATTCCCCTCTTTCCCCTCTTCCCTATCCCCTGTGCATCTGCTCCGCGCCGTCCCCTTTTTCTTGGCGCAGAGCAGCCTTGAGCTCACGCTACCAGCGCGGCGAGAGATTGCATCACATGAAACGTGTAATACGGTATTTACCTGCTAGTTTGGAAGAACCCTATCCACCTGATACCATGAGTTCAACCGGGGGATGCGGGCAGAAAAGGGCCTCCTGACGAGGAGACTTTGTCAAGAAGCCTTCTATGGGGGGAACAAAATGAACCTCGTGAGGCATGGGTCAGCAAAGGCAATGCCACAACTTGCCTGTCTGCTTGTCACTGTACTCGTAGACGCCCAAGGAGGGTTCATCCCAGCAGGAGTTCGAGAAGATCTTGCGCTCGTACACACACTCAGCATTCTGTGGCCTGCAGCGCTTTTCACGACGTGCTTTGCGATAGCGGCATGGGACAAGGCGATCCCGGGACACCGGCGCATACCAGGAATCTTTTTTATCCTCGGATATATCGCAGCAACAGCAGGCTGCGCCCTCATGTCATTGGGAGCTTCCGTCCCACCGGCAGCAATAGTGCTTTGCACAGGGATCTCTGCCATTAGCCTAGCCGGGCTGCTTGTAAACCGCATTCGCCTGCTAATACGCCCGAACTCCGAGGCCTCCGAACAGAGCATCGTGCTCGCCATCATATTGGTAACGACCCTCGTAATTGTCCTCTCGCTGTTGCCGACAGAAGCGAGCTTTGCAATCACGCAAGTACTCACGATTGCGAGCTGCGCGGATCTCTTGGTTCCCACGTCATTGGGCAGCGCCAGAGAAACGGAAGGAAGCGCATCAGACGTCAGCCGAAAGCGCGATCGCCTTTCGAAGAGATGTGCGTTATTAGGCCAGTGTTACCAGCTCTCCGAGCGCGAGGCACAAATCGCCGAGATGATCGCGCGGGGAAAGACTGCGCAACGTATAGCCGAGGACCTGGGCATCTCCCAAAACACCGTTCGTGCTCATAGCAAGCACATTTATGCCAAGCTCGGTGTGCATAAAAAACAAGACTTACTCGACATTATCGATCTGTTTGATGCAGACATAGCCCCAAAGCAAGCGCACGAGAAGGCCACCCAGGGGACGCTCCCCTAAAGCGAGGCGAGTCCCCCGGACAAATTGGCCTCCCCTACAGCAGCGCCGCCTCCCACTCGGGCTCCTTGAAGCCCACGAGCACGAAGTCCTTCCCCACGACGACGGGGCGCTTCACGAGCATGCCGTTCTCGGCAAGCAGGGCGAACGCCTCCTCGTCCGTCATGCCCGCGTCGAGCAGGGCCTTCACGCCGCGCTCGCGATAGAGCTGGCCGCTCGTGTTGAAGAACCGACGCACGGGCAGACCGCTGGCCCGTTGCCAGGCGGCGAGCTCCTCAGCAGAGGGATTGTCCTCAGCGATGTGGCGATCGATGTAGGCGACGCCGTGCGCGTCGAGCCACGCCTTGGCCCTGCGGCACGTGGAGCACTTGGGGTATTCGACGAACAAGACGGGCGCAGACGTAGACATGGCGGGCTCCAATCTCGAGAGGCACAAAACCGTCGGTCGGATAAGATCCTTTCTAGCAATTGAGCCCAAGTTCTCACACCTTCTCAAACGCGTCCAGCAGTTGCTGCCGGTTGTGAACACCCAATTTCTTGTACAAATTTTTGCAATGAGAGCGAACGGTGTTCTCAGAAACGAAGAGGGCTTCCGCCATATGGGACGTATCCCTCCCCCGAATAATGAGCTCGAGCACGTCCGTCTCACGCCGAGAAAGACCATATAGCTTCCTCATGCTTGCACATCGCTGCGGAATGGCGTCACACACCACAACAACGCTATCTCTCACATTGGAAGGACGCAGCGGTAGTACCCTAGCAAGGCCCGATGCTTCATCAACGCGAGTAAGCGCGTCTCCGCTAATCACCCTATCAGCATCACCCATTTTCGCAGCATCACGCGAAAACCCAGATGCCACGCCCACAAAGGCGAGAATATATACAGACAAAAGAACAAGCGTTAGTAGCTGCGATGCTCCCGGAGCACCCCCAACCATCGTGCCCGTCACACGCCCAGCAAGTACCCCTGTATACACCAAGCCAGCAAAAACGCCGAAAACAGCGGCGGGGTCCATGTTTCGGAGGCGCGCAAGGCGAAGACACGTAATCAGCATGAACATAGACACCATGGAAAACGCAAGATTCGCTATGCCAGCAAAGAGCGCTGCGTATGCATCCCCCAGAAACGGTAGGGGGACAAAGCCCGTCACTACGATCAGAAAGATCGCCATGTAAGCCTTTCTAAACGCAATGGACGTGTCGACGTGAGCGACTTTATGCGCAGGCATAAGGATCAGAGCCGCGACCAACATTCCAATGGCAAGCACGACATTGAGAGTCGTAGCAGTAGATGAGCCTAGACGAGCTATCGTTCTAGACACTCCACTTGCATACCCAATTGCAGATATGCATACGATATAGCGCCAAGAGCTGACCAGAAAGTTTCCCACAGTTCCACGCGCACCGACCTCGACGCTACAACACTTGTCCGTGAACTCATTCCTAAATACTCGTTTTGAGCATGTAAGCAACGTCACAGTGCTAAGCACAACGAGGACGAGAAGACTCAACGCATATTGAAAAACGTCCGAAAGCAGAGATATGGGCAGGTAGATCACACTCCCCAAGGCAGATCCGGCGATAATCTGATAGGAAGCCTCCCCGCCCCTTAGATCCACCGACCCGAACACCCGTTGCCACATGACGAAAGAAAGGCCGTGGGCAACCCCCAGGCAAAAGGAAGACACTTCGCCTAGAAACAGCCACCGCGGGGAAGCGAACATGCCAAGCAATAGTCCGCCAAACCCCACCAGCCACATCATAGCCGACGCCCATGCGGCATCAAGTCTCAATAAAGACCCCACTCTCGCACGCCCAATTCCCAGTGAAAACAGCGTGCCAAGAAACCCGATAGATCTCGTTGTCTCATAAGAAAAAATCTGGCTAGAGGAGTAACGAACGATCTCCGAGAGCGTGAGCAAACCCCACGCCGAAGTCGATCCCAGGGCAAGAAACAGGGCAAAACCGAAGACAACAAGAAGCTCCGTTGGCAGATAGAGTGTCTTCCTTTGCCTCGGCATAGCCACTCCCCCCGATCCTCAAGAACATGCGTCATCTTCTCGACATCAATTATCTCACCCTAACAATAGCACCAAATAACATAGCCATCTAGCTGCAGGTTTGCCAAAAATCACCTCTGTCATGTGAGGTTACAAATGAAGAGCAAGCTAAGGTTAGGTTAGGCAAAAACCCGAACAGGCCGTAACTGCCCCAGAGCTAGCTCACGGCCAAAACGGGGAGCGAAAGCACCAATAGAAAGGCCCAAATCTAAGGAGGCAAATATGGAACGCACTATGGATCGACGCGCATTCCTAAGGAACACCGCCGTCGCCAGCGCGGCGGGCGTCTTAGCAGTGGGCACGAGCAGAAACACCAGAGTGGCGGAGGCAGACGAAAACACCACCATTAATTCCAGTCTCGTCAACAACGGAATATGGGACTTTGAAATCGCACCGGATCCTGTTTCCGACGAGGAAATCACAAAAACTTACGAGGCAGATATCATTGTTATTGGTGCAGGCGTAGCAGGACTTACCTGCGCCGCTGCCGCCACAGAAGACGGTGCCGACGTCATTTTGTTCGCAGCAAGCTCACAGCCAGTATCTCGAGGGGGTTCCAACCACGGCATTGGGACAAAGGTACAAGAAAGATTGGGCATCCAGGACTACGATCGCGAGCACGTCGTAGGCATGATCAAGCGCGAGCTCGCACGCAACGGTTATCTCGTTGACCAAAAAGCATGGTGGAAGTGGGTCAACAACAGCGCGACCACCATGAACTGGCTCATTGATCTCATGGAGGCTCAAGGATATACCACCACGTTGGAGATTGGCTACGAAGATACCGACGGAACATTCACGGCCAAGCCAGGTTCCCACAACTGGGTCAAGGCGGTCGATGGATCAGAGTCTGGCGCATTCATTGGCGAAAGCTATGTCATCAAGATGTATGAGCAGAAAATTCTGGATCAGGGCGGCACCATTCACTACAGCACTGTCGCCCAACAGCTCGTACGCGAGGATAACAATAAGGGGCGCGTCTCTGCTGTCATAGCAAAAGATCCAGATGGAAACTACGTTAAGTATGTCGGTCGCAAAGCTATCGTGATGGCAACTGGGGATTTTAGTGCGAACCAGGATATGATGGCAAAATACTGTGGTTGGGTTGCCCCCCTCCTTCAGTACAACGAGGTCGATTACAATGCCCAATTCACGTTCGGCGGCCTAGGGCCCGGTGACGGACAAAAGATGGGCCTGTGGGTGGGTGCAGCATGGCAAAAGTGTCAGCCAAACGCACCCATGATCGATGCCGTGGGGCCCATGCCCTATCGTCAGTCCATCGCAGATTTCTCCGGATTACTGCTTAATGAAAAGGGCGAACGTTACTCAAACGAAGACGTCATCTTCTCTTATGGCACATACGCCATGATGATGCAGCCCAATATGACCCGGTATGGCATCTGGGATACCGCTTACGCATCATGGTTCCCTCAGTGGGAAACATTTGGCACCACTATCGTTGAGGACGAGGGAAAGAACCCTACGAGCAGCGAGGATTATCTCGAAAGCTGGAAAGCCAGCGTCGAAGACGGAACATTTGTAAGCGCCGACACAATCGACGATTTGCTTGCCCAGCTTGAAGGCATCGATGTCGAACAGGCCAAGATATCTATTGAGCGATACAACGAGTTGTGCGATAAGGGTTACGACGAAGACTTCCATAAGGATGCGAGCATGCTCGCCCCAATCAAGGAGGGGCCGTTCTTCGCCTGCAAGCTAACGATGGGACCGGCCAACTTCCTATGCGTAACCGGCGGTCTACGTACCAACGAGAGCATGCAGGTCTGTGAAGAAGACGACACTCCCATCGAAGGCCTGTACAACATTGGCATAATGGCAGGGGACTCATACGGCAATTGCTACAACTTCGCAATTTGTGGTCATAACCTGGGCATGAACTGCAACACGATGCCCTATCTGCTTGGTAAAGAACTAGCGTCAAAGTAGCCTGCCCAACTTGAAGGCCAGGGCGCGCTATTCCGTGCGCCCTGGCCTTGTTTTTATAGCCTGCTGCGATAAAAAAGCCCGCAGTTGATGGTGATCCAACAAGAGGGCGGTCAAACGCCGCAACACCTCAATGACGTATCAGATGCTATCTCGCGTTGCGCCTATCCCCTCGGCTCCGCCCCTCGCCGCCCCACCGCGAGCCGCTTGGCAGGAGCGGCGCCCAGAGCCTTGGGCAGCGGGACGACGGCGCCGACCCAGCCCGCGAGCACCATGGGCACGGCCATCGGCAGCGGCATCACGAGTAGCATCGTGGCCACGGCGAGGAGCGGGCGGCGCATGATGGTTCCGAGCAGGGCCGCGGAGGAACAAGCCGCGCAGAACGTAGGATCGGCACCGGTCAGCATCGCCACCGCATATCCTGCCACCACACCCGCAAAGATAAGTGGGAAGAATTGGCCTCCCTCCCAGCCGCACGCAATGCACAGCGGGGCAAGCGCGAGGCGGCACACCACCATCGCGAGCAGCGTCGCCAGGCCGAACTCCTGCCAGCCCTCCACGACACCGAACAAGTCGGTCTCGCCCGAAAACAGCACGCACGGAATCGCCGCGCCCGCACACGACAACACGAGGGCAACCGCGAGGTTCCGCACCAGGACGTGGCGCCCAAAGGCCCTGGCCAGCCGCGCCGAGCCCGCGCTGAAAGCATCGAACAGGATGCCGCACACCACGCCCGCCACCACGCAAGGAAGAGCCCAGAGCAGCAGGTCAACCGACCAGCTAGCTCCTGGGAGCCTCGGGAGCGTCAGTCCTCCGCCCACAAGGTGTCCCAGCAGGAAGAACGTCGCCGTGGCCCCCGCAGCAATGAGCCCGTATGCCACGCGCTTCTGGACTCGACTCGCAAAGGGGGACGGCACCCCAGGCCCACCATCAGCGCGCAGGGCAGCCCGCACCTCGGAGCGCCGGATGGCACGGCCCTCCGCCACGCAGGCCCGACATGTCACGGCGAGTGCCTTCGTCGTGTCGCCCACGCGAGTCGCTGCGGCTGCAATGACGTTCGTCAGGCCCGCCTCGGGGCCCACGGCGGCACCGAACGTCAGGGGGAGCAGGGCCGTCAGCGCATAGTCTCCTGTCTTGCGCCAGTCGTAGCGCCTGCCTTTCTTGACCTGCATGATCGCCTGCATAATGGGGACGATCTTGATGCCGCCACGCCGCTCGTTACGCCGCTCGTTAGCGGCCAGGAGCACGGCGCCGACGATGGTCACCGCCAAAATGAACCAGAAAGGCAGCAGGGGCTCCGTCACCGCCGTTGCGCCCGAAGCCTCCGCCCCGGGAGTCGCGATGCCCAAAAGCTGCGGGACGACGCCCCACACCAGGTGCATCGTCAGCTGCATGACCAGCATGAACAGCCAGGCGACCACCCCGATGGGCACACCCAGCAGCACCGCCAGCACCGCGAACACGGCCGCGTTTGCCAGCCGAGCAGCGCCATGCCGGCCAGCGCTGGATCCGCCTCGGCGCGCATCGTTTCGCCCCGTCTCTCGAGACGCGTCAAGATTTTGCTCGCGTTCGCCCAAAACCCGCTCCCCCGAATCGCCCGCTCCGCAACCCCGACTGCCGAGCCCGCAACCAAGCCCACGCACAGTCGGCCATGCAACCCCCTGATATTTGCTGATATATACCCAGGGTGCGGCATAAACCGCCACCGACTCGAGAGCGCCGCGGCGCGCAAAGGCCCGCGGCACAGGCCTTGCACCGGGAGCTTCCATCTTCGCGCTGACGGAAGAAGAGCTACGGCCGGCGCATTTCGCCCCGTCAAGCCGGGCGTCCCTCACACGCCAAAAAGGGGCGCTGGCAAGGTTTTGAATCCTCGCCAGCGCCCCACTCGCGCTTTTGCTTATCGCAGGAGCCCAGAAGCTTACGCCTGAGCGATGCTCTTGCCGGTGAAGTAGCCAGTCGCAGCGCAGCCAGAGACGGACGCCTGAGCGGGCAGCGTCACGGCGCCGCACGCATACAGGCCCGGGATCTCGGCATCGTTCACGTCGAGCACCAGGTTGTTCGGGCCGCACATCAGGCCGCCCGACGTCTTGTAGCGCATGACGTTGAGCTTGAGCGCGTGATACGGCGGCTCCAGCTTCTCGAGCCACGACGTCTTGCCGAACGCCTTGTCCTCGCCGGCGTCGACATAGCCGTCATACTCGGCAAACGTGCTCACCAGCGCGTCGACCGGCACGTCCATGAGCGTCGCCATCTCCTCGATGGTGTCGGCCGTGCGGTAGACGTCCTCGTGGATCGACACGTTGTTGGCAACGGACGCGGCGATGCTGCGGTTGTCGAACGCGCGCTGGTCGAACATGACCCACCACTCGCGGTAGCCGGCGTCGACGCAGGCCTGGCCGGCGTCGTGGCTCTGGCCCTCCTGGATGAAGCGCTTGCCGTTGGGCAGCACGAGCACGAGCGGCGTCCAGTAGCCCCACGTCGTGGCGTTGGGCAGGTCGCCCATCAGGTTGGCGTAGTGGTTGGCGATGGAGGAATCCATGCCAACGAGCTTGGCGCCGGCCGCTGCGGCGAGCAAGTGTCCCTCGCCCATGCTGCTGCCATTGACAAGCGTGCCGTAGTGCGCCCAGTCAGGCAGATAGGCGTTCATCATCTCGCCGTTGTCGATGAAGCAGCCCGTGGCGATGACCGTCGCGGCCGCCTTGATGTCGACGACGGAGCCGTCCTCGACATTCGTGAAGCGGCAGCCGATGACCGCGCCGTCGGGGGCGTCCTTGATGAGCGACGTCGCCTTGAGGTCGTAGGCGAACTCGCAGCCCATCTCCTCGAGCTTGGCGGAGATGGGGGACATGACGTACTCGTAGCCGCTCGCGATGCCCTTGGCCGGCAGGATGACGGCGCTGCCCAGGCGCGGCAGCTCCTCCTCGGTGCAGGGGTCGGCGAACTCGCAGCCGAAGTTCTCCTCGGCGCAGTCGTACCACTCGGTCGTAGCGTAGTACTTGCCCTTGGCCCACTCAGGCCACCACTCGTACTCGTACATAGCGGACTGCTTCTCGGCAGCGGCGGCCCAGGCGTCGTCGATGGTCGTCGTCAGGCCAGCGGCCAGCTGGCGCTTCGTACCCGAGCCGAACATGAACCAGCACGAGGCGTTCGAGTCGCCGCCGAATGCGCCCTTCTTCTCGGCAAGGATGATCTTCTTGCCAGCCAGCGCGGGCTCCATGGCAGCGGAGAGGCCCGCGACGCCCGTGCCGATGATGAGGACGTCGGCCTCCTTCGTGAAGTTGATGTCGGCCGTGCCCACGATGAAGCCAGCTGCGGCGGGCTCCCCTGCGCGCGCCGTCGAGGCGGTGGCGCCGCACGCGCCGGCGACGAGGCAGGCGACCCCGCCGAACTTAACGAGGTCACGGCGCGTGAGCTCCGTGGCGTGATTCGCAGTGGTCATGATGAGGTTCCCCTTTCGGTCGTTCCCGGTGATCCCCGCCGGCGCGCCCGGCTCTTGTTCTCCGGCGTGCGCGGCGCGGCGGTCCGATCACTCCCGGCCTTCCCCTTGCAGACCCGGGACGTCCACAGCATAGCGGGGCACCATACGCCCCCGCGTCACCGAAAGCATGTGAGGCGCGTCGTTTGCGCAGGTGAAAGGAGGGGTTTTCTCGAAAGAACGGCGACGAGAGCTTGTCCGGCGATGCCGCATCCGCCCCGAATAGGCGGTCCCCTCTGTTGTAGAGGCTTCGTTTCGTGGCCAAGACTCGGACTTGTGAACTGATCGCCCTGCACGGGACGCCGCGGCCAGCAGCGTTCTCCCAGGTACCTCATCCGAGCCCAGGGTCCAGCGCCCTCGAGCCCCCGGTGGCGCAGTACACGAGCCCGGTTTCTGGCCGTAGATGGCACCCAAACCGGCAAAGAGCCGGTCGGGAACCACGCCCGAGCGAGGAGAGGGCGACGTGCCCGTCGCCGCGCGCCCCATCGACCAAGCCCACGGCCCACTACAGGCGGGGCAAGGACGCGGGAAAAGCACAGCTTGCCAGGCGGGCAGGCCCGACTCAAACCGGGCCTGCCCGCCTGTGGTATATACAGGTGATGTCTGCCAAGGTCAGCGCCATGCGGAGGAGGTGCAAGCCATCGTGATATATGAGCTGCTCAACAAAGACGTCCCCGTACTCGCATTCGCCTACGACGAGGCCACCCACCACGTCGTCGACGTTGCCCGCGTACTCGAGCCCTCATTCGCGCCCCCCTCCATCGTTGGCCTCGACGGCACGATCTCGACCGCCGATGTTTCTTGGTGGTGGCAGCATCGCTCGATCCCCGCATCGCGCAACCAGATCGATCGTCTCAAACGCTCCCTGGGCATCGAGGATGCCTCCGAGCTGCTCGAGCGTAACTTTGCGCTGTCGCTGTCTGACCGCTATTGGGTACGCCCCGAGGGTTCAAACCTCACGTGGACGAACGTCAACTTCTTCGACAACGACTTTAGCGACGAGCTGGGGCGCCTCACGCTCGAACCGTCCCTGAGCCCCACCGTAGCCCAACTCGACGATGACGACCTGATGAGCCCTAACAGCTCCGTCATGGGCGACGTCCCCAAAAAGTGGATCATCGGCAAAGGCGGCATACGGTGGCTCGTCAAAGCCGGTACGCACCTCTTTGACCAGGACGTCTTCAACGAAATTGTCGCCAGCGCACTGTACCGTCGGCTTTTGGCGCCCATAGACTATGTTGCGTACCGGCTTCTTGAGCACGACGGCGCTGCATACTGCACCTGCCCCAACATGCTGGGCCCCGACGAGGAGCTCGTGACGGCAGCCGATCTGCTTCGTCGCCATCGCCACGAGGAGCGCTACGGCACGTACGGCAGCGTACTCAAGGCGCTCGGGACGACCGGACTGGATGAGGCCCTCCTAAAACGCGGCCTATCGCAGGTGTTCTCGTGCGACTTCTTGCTCGCAAACGCCGATCGCCACACCGGTAATTTCGGCGTGATTCGCGACTGCGTGACGTTGCGCTATAAGAGATTTGCACCTACGTGGGATGCCGGTTTTTCGCTGTGGTGTGACCGACGCCGTCTTGAGCATCCCTTCGATTACGCCTACAGTCCCCGACCCTTCACAGGCCACCCGGCGGAGAGCCCCGAACAGCAGCTCCGGCTCTTCGACGACTACACGTGGCTGCCCGCCTCATTTCCCGCCGAGCTCTCAGCGTGGCGAGACGAGGCCCTGGAGATCCTCGCGAGCAATCCCCTCATGCCGACAGGCCGCATCGAGGCCATCGCCAGCGGCATTGACCTCAACGTCCGCGAATTCGAGCGCCACGTCGAACGCATGGCACAGCTGTTCCCAAGGCAGGAGGACGGAGAAAGATAGTCGGAGCGTCCGGATAGGTCAAGCCACCCTATCTAGATGCCCATCTCCGCCCGAATGGAGGCGCTTCGTGGACAAGGATCGGGCCCGTGAATAGGTCGGTCACTCCGCCATAGCGACGCTCATGCGCAGCGGACAGCGTACCTGCGGTTACACCGATACGTCTCACGACGTCCGCATGTCTGGCCCCACAGCAGGACGAGGGAGCCATTCACGAGCTCGGTTCTTGTCCAGAAAACGCTCCGTCGTGTGCAACGGCTCGAAGAGCCGGGCCACGCAGCGGCGGCAACCCGGGCGAGCGCCCGGCCTTCGGTCGCATCTCCGCGCGAAACTACCCCGGCATCGCGTAGGCGTCGGCTCCGCGCCCCTCCGCCCGTCGCACGCGGGCTCACTCGCCCGTCCTTGAGAGGAAGCCTCGAGCTTTACCAGGGATCCCACCGGTGGCCCCATCGGGAAGCTCCCAACCTGACACGCAAGGAAGCGGCCGCCAGCCTGCACTCGATGCGGCGCGGCGCCACATGGAAAAGCCGTCCCTCGCGCGGTGCCGCGCTGGTAAATTTGCATGCTCGGCCGGCCTGCGCCCGCGCCGGCCAGGCGGCTCCGGTACAATCCCATGCCATCGGAAAGTCGGCTTTCACGTCGGCCCAGGAGCAATCGGTGAGGGAGGCACGTACGTCATGGCACGCGTGATCATGCCGCTATGCGCGGAGCGTCACTACATGGGATCGACTTCCAACGGACGTTTCTCGACCGACCGCTCGGCGCGCCCCGACTACGACCGTCGCCCCAGCGCCCAGACGCGCGCTCGCTGGGCGGCCAACCACGACGCCAACCTGACGCGCTACCTGCGCGACCAGCACATCGTCGGCCTCGTCCTCGCCTGCCAAGACGCCCGCGACAACCTCTCCGCCGGCCAAGCCCGCCTTGCCGAGCTGGATGCCGCCCTCGACGAGGCACGCGCCTCTGGCGACGCCGCTCGCGAGGCCAAGCTCGCCGAGGCGCAGGCCTGGCTGCAAGATCACCTCGACGACGCCCTCCAGACCCGTCGACGCGCCTCGCAGCAGCTTCGCCTCATCGGCATCTCCCCCAAGCAGGAAGCTCTCATCCGCGCGGAGATTGCCACCAGGAGCGCCACCTACACGGCGCGTCTCTCCGCTTAGGCGGCTCCGGCTACCACAGCCGCCCGATGCCGGCGGCCGTCAGCTCCTTGAGGCCCAGGAAGCTGCGCATGTCCAGCGCGATCTCCTCGGGCAGCGCCACGCCCGGCAGGCGGATGAGCACGTCGCCCATCTCGCCTGGCACGACCTTGCACCCGCGCCGCCGCAGATCATCAGCCAGCCTATCGCCAACGAACTTCACCACGAGTTCGGGCACGCCCGCTCAGGAGCAGCCCGAGTGCATCTCGATGGCGATGGTCGAGTGCCCCTTGCGGCGCATATACGCCTTGAGCTTGTCGGAGTACGTCACGTGCATAGTGGAAATCGCCTCCCTCTCGCGCCACGGCCCAGCGCAGCGACCGAAAAGTTGCCCCACTATAGCAAGGTAGGCTCGCTATGCAATTCCCAGCGACTCGCTCTTCAAAACAACGCCGTCAGCGCCAGAAATCAGGCCGCCCGTCCCTACCCGCGCCGCAGGTCGCGTGGGGGCTCGGAAGCAACCCAGCGGTCGAGCCAGACCTGGCCCGACGCGTTCATCTGGTCCTGGTCCTCCGTCGCGTACTTCACGCGGAAGTTGCGCCGCACGCGCGCCCCGGAGTTGCCCTGCGACGAATGCGCCGCGAGCTTGGCGTCCATCTCCTCGATTTGGGCCTCCATCGTCGCGACGTCCGCCCGGCAGTACCGGTCGCGCATGACCACACCGGTCTGCATGTGCGGCGTCTGGGCCCGCAGCTTTGCCTTGGGGCCGATGACCAGCAGCGAGAGCGGCACCGTGTGCGGGGGCAGCCCGAAGACCTCCGCCATCTCCTCGGCGTGGTCGAGCACGTTGCCGATGTAGCACGACCCCATTCCCAGCGCCTCAGCCGCGATGACGGCGTTCTCGGCGGCGCACATGGCGTCCTGAACCGCCAGCATGAACTCGCCGTAGCCCGGGGCGCGGCGCTCCGGGGCACCTTCCTCGTCCCACAGCCCCATGTAGTCGAACAGGTCGAGAATCCGCTCGTAGTCGCAGACGAACACGAGCATCAGGCTCGCGTCCATCATGAAGCGCTGGTCGTAGCACAGCTTCGTCACGCGCTCGCGCTGCGCGGGGTCCACGACGTCGATGATGGAGTACAGTGTCATGTTGCCGGCCGTCGGGGCGCGCAGGGCCGCATGCAGCACGGCGGCGCGTTGCTCGTCGGTCGCCTGGCCGGCGAAGGCGCGCGTCGAGGAGCGCCCGTCGATGGCCTCGAAGACGGGACCTGCCACCGGGGAGGCGCCGTCGCTGGAGAACTCAAGCTCGCTCATGGGTCACAAATCCTTCCGTGTCATCATCGTGCCTCGGGTCGTCGCCCCGACGCCTCAAAAGGAGCCCGTGCCCAACCTGGCGCCCAACCACCCGCCGGAAGCCTTCCGCGATACCTCGGCGCCCAAAATCGTGCAGGCACCGCCGCACGCCGGTCGCCAGGCGCTACGCGTCGAGCCACACCTTCGTAAGCTTCGACGTGTCGTCCGGCGCGATGTACAGGTCGTGCGCCCGCCCCGACGCCACGTAGCTCAAGCAGTAATACGCGATCGGCACGACGGGCATGTCAGCAGCGATCAAGGCGTTTGCCTGCGCATACGCGTCGACGCGCTCGGCGTCGTCCACGACCTGGCGCGCCGCGTCGATCTGGGCGTCGACGTCCTCGTTGTGGTACTGCGAGTAGTTGCTCTCAGACGTCGAGTAAAACACCGGGTAGTAGTATGCGTCGAGCGTCGGGTAGCTGCCGCCCCACGTCATGCGGCCCGCCTGGATGGAGCCCGAGCCCATCTGGTCGAGGTAGGCCGCCCACTCCATGCCGTCCAGCTGGGCCTCGATGCCCACGGCCTGCAGGTCGGACTGAATCATCTGCATGACGTCCTCATGCCCGCTACCCGCGTTGAACGACAGCTTCAGTGAGATGCCGCGCTTGCCGTCGTCCCCCGCCGGGTGGCCGGCCTCGTCGAGCAGCTCGGCGGCCTTGTCGGGGTCGTAGGCGCACTCGTCCCACGCGCACTTCTCCTGCCCGTGGACGACCGGCGGCACGAAGCCCTGGGCCGGCCGGCGCGTCCCCATCCACACGGTGTCGCAGATGGACTGCCGGTTGATGGCGCACGAAATAGCGCGGCGCACGCGAGCGTCGGACAGGGTCTCATCCTCGCAGTTGAGGACGAGGTAGTACGTGGCGACCGTCTCGCCCAGGATGCACTGCTCGCCCGGGTTGGCCGTGTAGCCGTCCGGCGCCTCGCCGACCGACGAGATCAGCTGGTTGTACTGCCCCGACGGGATGTTCGTGATGTCAATGGTGCCGCCCTGATACTCCATGTAGGCGGCGGTGACGTCTTTGAAGATGACGAAGTTGACGCCGTCGATCAGCGGCGCGTCTCCCCAGTAGCCGTCGAAGCGCTTGAGGTTGATGTACTGGCTGTCAACCCACTCGCCGTCCATCTGGAACGGCCCGTTGCCGATGGGCGCCTTGAAGAACGCGTCGAAGTCATCCATGGCAACCGCGGGCACCGGCGAGAGGCACTGCATGGAGGCGACGTAGGGGAAGTCCGCGAAGGGCTGCGCCAAGTTGACGACAAGCGTCAGGTCGTCGGGGCACTCCAGGTCGAGCTCGCCGTCGCCCTTGACCGCGTCCTCGTAGCCGGCGACCATCGAGATGTTGTAGGAGACCGTCGAGGGGCTGTCCGGGTTGGTGTTCGGGCTGCAGAGGCGGTTCCAGGCACGCACGAAGTCCCGGGCGACCACGGGGTCCCCGTTGTGGAACGTCATGCCGGGGCGCAGGTGGAACGTGAAACTCGTGGCGTCCTCGTTGCCCTCCCAGCTCTCGGCGGCGAGGCCCTTGAGCTCGCCGGCCTCGTAGTCGTACATCGTCAGCGCGTCGAACAGCAGGTTCGTGACCGCCGTGCCCTGGTTCTCGCTCACGTTGAACGGGTCGATGGCGACAGGGTTCGTGATCTCGCGATACAGAATGCCGCCCTTCACCGGCGCAGGCTCGGCGGCGCCGGCAACCGAGGGAACGGCAACGCCCGGCATCTGCGGGAGGCCGGCCAGCAGGGCACCCGCGACAGCCGCGCCGCCTAGGAACTGGCGCCTGCCCAGACCGCAGGGGGCGGATGCCCCGCCCGCAGGCGAAATCCCCTGAGGAGTGGTCGAGAAGGAGCGTCCCACCTGCCGTGATGCCATCACATACCCCCATCTCACAAAAGCCCACCTGGGCGAGAAGGCCCCCGCGCGCGGCGCGACCGGGCCGGTATAGTTTAGCGTATGCATATACCCCTCGAACGGGCCCGACACAAGGGAAGATTCATCGGAGCGAAACAAGGGCGGGAGGCGCGGGGCGGCGCATAGTAAAATCCCGCTGGCACAGAGAAGCGAAACCGGGGATTGGGGGCGAGCAGGCGGATGTCGCAAGCAGGGGACACCCAGAAGAGCGCGGCGTCGCCAGAGGCCCCCGCAGGCAAAGGCGCGCACCCGCCGGCAACCCTTCGTCGCATCATCGACGTCGCGCGCGACAACGCCTCGCTCGTGGCCGGCCTGGCGGCGTTTCTCTCCGTAGCGGACTTTTTGTTCTGGGGAGGCGCCGTCACAACGCCGAACCGTGCGTTTTCCACCGAGCAGATCTACGCCTTCTTTACGATCCCCTGTTTTTTGGTGCTGGGAGTCTCCCTCCTGGCGGCGGCCATCGCCCTTTCGGCGCGTCCTTGCGACCCCCTCGCCTGCCGCGTCTCGCACGTCGCGCCCGCAGCCGAGGCGATTGGCCTGGCGGGCGGCCTGTGCGCGCTCGCAGCGCTACTGTCGGCGACCGCCGCTCATCCCCTGCTGCTCGCCTGCGCCTCTGCGGCGCTCGGGCTCGGCCTCGCCGCCGGCTTTATCGCCTGGGGACGGGCGCTGAGTCGCCTCGAGATAGGCTCCCTCGTCACGACCGTGGGGTGCGCCTGCGTGTTGTTCCCTCTCGCCTCGCTCGTCACGACGTTCGCCCCCGCGCTCGTCGCCTACGCCATCACCGGCATGCTTGTGTGCTGCTCTGTCTCGACCGCGCTCCACGCGCAAGGCGGCAGGTCCACCACGTGCCCGCAGGCAGGCCTACCGGCGGCCGGCGACACCCCCTCGACAGGCAGCCCAGCTCCCACGCGCTCCCCAATCGAGGGAGCATCCGACCGCGCGGACGACCCGGCTGCGGGCAGCACGGCCACCGAGAGCGCCCCGGCGCCCGCAGGCGCAAGCCCCGTCCGCGCGCTGTGGGCCTCCTACGGCGTTACGGCGCTCAGCTTCGGCTCGCTCGGCTTCGTCGCCGGGCTCTCGCGCATGGTCTCCCTCGACAGCGGCGCCAACGGCACGGCCGTCATGCTCGGCTCCCCGACGTTCACGCTCATCGCCGGCGCCGTCATGCTCGCCCTGTGGCACCGCTTCGGCCGCCTCGTCTCCCCCGGCGGCCTGTTCCAGGCCATGTTCCCCTTTGCCGTTTCAGGCTTCGCGCTGTTCACCATCACGGGACTGGGCTTCAGCACGGCCTTTGCCTGCCTCGCGAACTTCTTCTTCGAGTTCATGCTCGTCGTCATCACCGTCCACAGCATCGGCGCGCAGACTCCCGCGGATAGCGCAGGGCAGGCGCTCCCCCGATACAGCCTGGCGCTCGGCCTCGCCTTCGTCCTCGCCTGCCTGGGCACGATCGTCAGCATGCTCACGCGCGACCTCTGGCAGGACCGCGACCTGGGCTTCGTGCTCAGCATCGTCGTCTGCATCTACGTCCTCTCCATGGCGCTCGTGCTCCAGGTCCGCAACCGGCAAGGCGGCGAGCGCCATTCGGCGCCCGGCAGCGCCAACGCATCGGAAGATCCCCGGAGGCCCGACGGGCCCGCGGCCAGCATCGAGAGCGCCATCGGGACGTGGGTCGCGCAGGCGTCCCCCGCCTACGACCTCACGCCTCGGGAGGCCGAGATCCTCGCGCTCATCCTGCAGGGCGCCGACACGCCCGCCATGGCCGCGCGCCTCGGCGTCTCCGACAACACGGTGCGCACGCACAAGAAGCGGCTCTACCGCAAGCTCGACGTGCACTCCAAGCAGGACTTGCTCGCGCTCATGCGAAGCGAAGGCGATGGCGGCGCCGGGGCCTCGGCCTAGACGAGATGCACTGGCATGCGCCCCCGCTCGCAGGGGCAGATCTCGCGGTTGTGCGAGGTTTTGCAAAACCGGAGGCTGGAAATGGGCGCGAATTGCGGCTCTGCCAGGTTTGCGCCGCCGATTCGGGGGGCAAAACCCAAGGAGATCACCACTCGCAAGCCCTTTACCTGCGGTTTCTCTAGGCAGCGTCGCCCCGCACGCCCGCAGCGGCCCCCGCAAACCCAGCACAACCGAAATTCGGGGCCGTTCTGGGGCCGCCGTTTTGCAAAACCTCGCACAACCGCGCATCGCGCCCCGCCCGGCGCCGCGATCCCGCGAGCTCACGGCCCCACGAGCCCCGCAGCCCCGCTCGCAGGCGCAAGTAACCCGCCAGTGCGCAAACCACCAGCTCAGCCTGTCAACTGCCCCCTCGCGTGTGACAGGCCCACCCGGCATTCACCCTCGCGCGGGCAGTGACGGGGACGCCCCTCTCAGCAGATACTGGTACCAGCACAGGCACGTATGCCACACCCCAGAGGAGAGGGAGCACCATGGAGAAGGAGATCACCCGCCGCTCGTTCGTCGGCGCCGCCGGCGCGATGGGTACGGCCGCCGTCGCAAGCACGCTGCTCAGCGCCGCCACCGCCGGCGCGACCGAGGCTGGCTCGAAGGCCGCCGACGCGCCCGCCGGCACCGCGGCCCCCGCGGACGACCTGCTCTACACGGCGTCTATCAACCCGCAGGACACGACGTATCGCACGGCCGACGGCGAGCTCACGACGCTGTTCAGCCCGCTGACGATCGGCTCGATGACCATCAACAACCGCATGGTCAAGTCGGCCGCCGGCTCGGCCACCTACCTCGCCGGACTCACCGACGAGCTCTTCCAGTACTACGTCAACTTCGCCAAGGGCGGCGTCGAGCTCATCTGGGTCGAGGGCGAGGCTCCCATCACGCCCGACCCCGAGACAGGCGAGCTCTCAGCCGAGGCGCTCGAGTTCGGCCAGCGCCTCGTGGCCGCCTGCGCCGAGTACGGCGCGCACCTCGGCTACCAGTGGGCCCCGTTCGGCACCAGCGTGGCCGACGACGCCATGACCGTCGACCAAATCCACGCCATCCAGGCGTCGGGCGTCGCCATCGCCAAGGGCCTCAAGGAGATGGGCTTCGAGGCCATCGAGATGAACGCCGCCGGCTTCAACCAGGGCGAGCAGTTCCTCAGCCGCTTCTACAACACGCGTACCGACGAGTACGGCTTCGCGACGATCGAGAACCGCGCGCGCTTCGTCACCGAGTGGATCGAGCAGGTCAAGGCCGAGGTCGGCGAGGACTTCAACGTCCAGATCCTCATCAACTGCATCGAGGACCAGGACAACCTCGACAACAACGCCACGCTCATGAACCTCGACAACACGCTCACCGCCGGCCGCAACAAGGCGACGACCGTCGAAGAGGGCATCGCGCTGTGCAAGTACTTCGAGGCCGCCGGCGCCGACTCGCTCCACCTGCGCCTCGGCCCGCTCGGCAACCACCCGTGCCAGTTCGGCAGCGACCTGTACTTCATCCTGAACGGCGTCGAGGGCGCCACGGGTTACGGCACGCAGTACGACTTCTCCAAGCACTGGCAGGGCAAGCTCGACGGCTCCCACTCCGGCGCTGGCATGCTGCTCGACGTCGTGAAGCAGTACAAGGAGGCGCTCTCCATCCCCTGCGGCACCGTCACGTACATGGACCCGGCCCACGCGCCCGACTTCTTTGAGGCGGCGCTCGCCGAGGGCAAGGTCGACTTCCTGCTGATGACGCGCCCGCTGACCGTCGACCCCGACTACGTGAACAAGCTGCGCGAGGGCCGCATCGACGAGATCGCGCCCTGCACGCGCTGTCTGCACTGCCACATCGGCTCCAACGAGATGAACCGCCAGATGGGCTACTGCCGCGTCAACGCGCTCACCCAGCGCGTCATGACGGAGACGGGCCCGGCGACCTACGAGCTCGAACCCGCCGCGACCCCCAAGAAGGTCATGGTCGTCGGCGGCGGCCCCGCCGGTATGGAGGCGGCGCGCATCGCGGCGGCCCGCGGCCACGACGTCACGCTCTACGAGAAGAACGGCATGCTCGGCGGCCTGCTCGACTTCGCCGCTGCCGTGAAGGGCCCGCACGAGAACCTGGCCGACCTCAAGGCGTACCTCGAGCGCCAGTGCGAGCTCGCCGGCGTGAACGTCGTGCTCAACACCGAGGTCACCGCCGAGCTCGTCGCCTCCGAGGCCCCCGACACGCTCATTCTGGCCTGCGGCGGCGCGCGCGTCGACCTGGCTCTGCCGGGGACGGGCCCCAAGGTCGTCGCCATCGAGGACTTCATGTTCGACGGCGAGCTGGGCGACAACGTCGTCGTGTACGGTTCCAACGCGCAGGCGTTCGACACGGCGCTGTGGCTGACCGTGCACAAGAAGCACATCACGATGGTCACGCCGAGCCCGGTCGCGGACCTGGACATGCAGCAGTCCATGCACGCGCACCGCTTCATGACGACGGCGCTGTACGCGCTGGGCATGCAGGTCTACACGAGCGCCGAGATCAAGGCGTGCAGCGAGAGCACCATCACCGTGGCCTCGGCCGACGCCGGCGTCGAGTACGTGATCGCCTGCGACAGCATCGTGAACGCGGCCGACATGAAGCGCAACGCGGGCCTGCTCGACGAGGTTGACGTGCCCGAGGCGTACACCATCGGCGACTGCTTCGAGCCCTTCAACATCGCGATGGCCATCCGCAGCGGCAACGACGCGGGTCGCGGGGTGTAAGCGGGCGGCACGCACCCGGCAACCCCGGTCGAGGCCCGAGCTTCGGAACCACGCACGGCCCCCGACGAGACGCCTTCGCGCGCCGCGTCGGGGGCCGCTTTTCGCAAGGAGGCGCTACCCCAGGATCGCCTCGAGGTCAGCCTCGGGAGTCGTCGTCGGACGGATGTCGAACTCCCGCACGAGGACGTCAAGCACGGCGGGCGACACGAACGCCGGCAGCGTCGGGCCGAGGTAGATGCCCTTGACGCCCAGGTTGAGCAGCGTCAGCAGGATGGACACGGCCTTCTGCTCGTACCAGGAGAGCACGAGCGTCAGCGGCAGGTCGTTGACGCCGCAGTCAAAGGCGTCGGCCAAGGCCAGCGCAACGACGACCGCGCCGTACGCGTCGTTGCACTGCCCCATGTCAAGCAGGCGAGGCAGGCCGCCAATCGTCCCGAGGTCGAGGTCGTTGAAGCGGTACTTGCCGCAGCCCAGCGTCAAGATGAGCGAGTCGGCCGGCGCCTTCTTGACGAACTCCGTGTAGTAGCTGCGGTCCTTCTGCGCGCCGTCGCAGCCGCCCACGAGGAAGATGTGCTTGACGGCGCCCTCCTTCACGGCCGCGATCACCTGCTCGGCCACGCCCAGCACCGCGTCGTGCCCGAAGCCCGTCGTGACGCTCGTGCCGCCGTTCAGTCCCGCCTGCGCGTGGAACTCCGGGTAGCCTCCCAGCTCGACCGCCCTGTCGAGCAGCGCGGAGAAGTCCTTGCGGCCCGCGGCGTCGGCGTCGATGTGGGGCGCGCCCTCAAAGCCCACGGGCCCCGTCGTGAACACGCGATCGGCATAGGTGGCCTTGGGCGGCATGAGGCAGTTCGTCGTGAACAGAACGGGCGCGGGGATGTCGGCAAACTCCTTCTGCTGGTACTGCCATGCGCTGCCGAACTGGCCTTTGAGCGAGGCATGCTTGGCGAGCTCGGGATAGGCATGGGCGGGAAGCATCTCTCCGTGCGTGTAGACGCTGACGCCCCGGGCGTCGGCCTGCTCGAGCAGCTGCGCCAAGTCGTGCAGGTCGTGGCCGGTCACGACGACGAACGGGCCCGCCTCGATGCCGAGATCGACCGTCGCGGGCGCCGGCACGCCGAACGCCGCGACGTTGGAGGCGTCGAGCAGCTTGAGGGCGTTGCCGTTGGCCGCGCCGCACTCCAGCACGATCGGCAGCAGCTCCGGCACGCCCAGGCTCTCGTCTGCCAGCGCCGCAAGCCCCTTGAGCAGGTACGCGCTAACGTCCGCGTCGCGGTGGCCCAGGATGCGCGCGTGATAGGCGTAGGCCGCGATGCTGCGCATGCCGAACAGGATGAGCGACTTGAGCGAGCGCACGTCCTCCTGGGCGCCCCACAGGCGCGCGAGGTCGTAGTCGGCCGCGCGGCCTTCCTGCACGCCCCGGGCCGCGGCGGCGGCATCGGCGGCCTCGTGCACCCGGGCGATCAGCGCCGCGAGAGCCGCGTCGTCGAAGTTGACGTTCGTCAGCGTGGCGAACAGCGCGTCGCACACGAGGTCGGCAACGGGCTCCGTGGGGACGCCGCCAACCGTCTGCGCAAGGCCGATAAGCGCGCCCGTGAGCTCGTCCTGCAGCGCGGCCGTCGCTGCGGTCTTCCCGCAGACGCCCGCCTTTGACGTGCAGCCCGCGTTGCCCTTCGTCTGCTGGCACTGGAAGCAGAACATCTGGCTGGCGAGCTCCTCTTTGAGGCTCACCGCTTCGGTGGTGGTCATCGTGAGTTCCTCTCTCTTCTCTCTGAAGTCTCGTCGCTCTGGGCGCAGGGCCCCAGGCATCCCCGCAGCGTCACGACGTCGCGCTGAGGTCTCGGCGTACTGGGCGCGAGACCTCCGCCCCTCGGTCAAAACACGCGGCCCTGCGAGGTTTTGCAAAATGGGGCCGCGATTTGGGGCGCGTTTTGCGGTCGTGCACGATTTGCGGGGCGCGATTTCGCGTTGCTACTAGCTGGCGCTAGCGTTTCCGCAGGTGGCGGGCCTGTGGTACCCCCTGCATGCCCGCGCAAACCTCGCACAGCCGCAAAGCGCGCCCATTTTTGGAAAGCAGTTTTGCAAAACCTCGCAGAACCGCGGATTTGGGCCACCCGGAGGTGACGTCGTGGGCCCCGAGGATGGCGCGGGTAACGCCGGAGCACCCGGAGCGGAGCGACCGGAGTACCCAAGGCCATGCCCCCGCCCCGCCGCAGCCCCGAGTACCCCCGCGCGGAACGATCACGGTTCCAGCACGCGTCCATCGCACGAGATCGTGACGGACGCGAAGGGAACGTCCCTCCCGCCTGCCTCGATGGCACGGCAGACCGCCCGCTCCAGCCCGCCGCAGCACGGCACCTCCATGCGCACGAGCGTCACGCTGCGCACGTCGTTGGCCCGCAGGATGGCGCCGAGCTTCTCCGCGTAGTCCACGGCGTCGAGCTTGGGGCACCCGATGAGCGTGACGCGTCCCGCCATGAAGTCGCGGTGCAGGCTCGCGTAGGCGAACGCCGTGCAGTCGGCGGCGACGAGCAAGTCGGCGCCCTGAAAGTACGGCGCGCTGACGGGAGCGAGCCTGATCTGGCACGGCCACTGCGCCAGCTGCGAAGGACAGGCTGCCTGGGCGGCTGGGGAGCGCGGATCGAGCTGCCCGGGCGCGCCGGAACCGCCGAGCGAAGATGCCGGAGCGGCTTGCATGCAAGGGCTGCCGGTCGCAGCATCGCACTCCCACGCATCGGGGGCACCCGCCAACCCGAGCGGATCGCCGCCCGCAGCCGGAGACGTCACCCAGCCAAGCGGGGACGACGCGAAATCGCGCGGGTCCACCACAGAGGGACGCGCCCCGCCCGAGGGCGAGCCACCGCCCCGCGAGGCGGCGCCCACCTGGCGCAAAACGCGCGGCCTCGCTCCCGGGCATCCCGCGCGCGCGGATATCGTGGAAGCGCCGGCCTGCCCCTCGGCCGCGAGCCCCGCCAGATGCGCCGCAACGGCTGCCTCGTCATATTCGGCCGCCTCGCGCTCCTCGAACGAGATGGCGCCCGCCGGGCATGCGGGCAGACAGTCCCCAAGGCCATCGCAGTAATCGTCGCGGATGAGCCGAGCCTTGCCACCCACCATCGCGATGGCGCCTTCGTGACAGGCCCGCGCGCAGGCTCCGCAGCCATTGCATAGCGCCTCATCTATATGAACGATCGTCCGCATCATCTCTGGCGTGTCCCTTCCAACTCCGACTCCTCCCAGCACTCTACTGAGTCTCTTCGCTCATTTCTGTTGTTATTACAACTATCGGAGAAAAAGTTGCCGCACTCACAAATGCCGCTAGGATGGCATCGAAACATGCGCCTACCACCCAGGGCCACACAGCCTGAGCGCTTCGAGAGGAACGCCATGGATGCCCAACCATCCGGCACGCTTCACGCCACAAATCCCGATACGCCCGAAGTTCCAACGCCATGCAGCCGGGCGCGTGGCGAAGCCGAAACCAGCGCGAAGTCGCAAACGGCATCCGTGCGCCCCGCCTCGAGCCCCGACCTCCCCTGCGAGGCGCTGGCAAGAACACCGTTGTTTCTGGGCATCTCGGCCCAGGAAGTCTCCTCGATGCTCACGTGCCTCGACGCGCGGCGACGCGTCCTCGCAGCGGGAGAGTACGCGCTTCGCGAGGGAGACGATGCACGCAGCATCGGGCTCGTCATCGCAGGCAGCGTCGTTGTGGAGCGGACGGACGCATGGGGAGCTCGCAGCATTTTGGGGCGCGCAGCGTTCGGCGAGACGTTCGGCGAGGCATACGCCTGCGTTCCGGGCGCCACGATGGGCGTCGACGTGCGCGCCGCCGAGGACAGCACCATCCTGCTGCTCGACGTCGGGCGCGCGCTGACGTCGTGCCCGTCGGCCTGTCCGTTTCACGCGCGACTTATACGCAATCTGCTCGGAACCATCGCCGCCAAAAACCTGCAGCTTAGCAACAAGATCCGTGACATTACGCCCCGGACGATCCGGGCACGGGTGCTCAGCTTCCTCTCCACACAGGCGCAGGGAGCCGGAGCGCGCACATTCGGCGTCCCGTTCAATCGCCAGCAGCTCGCCGACTACCTCTGCGTCGACCGCAGCGCCCTGAGCCACGAGCTCGCCAAGATGCGCGCCGAGGGCCTCATCGACTTCGACCGCGCGACATTCGAGCTGCGATAGGCGCGCCGAGAACCGCCGGGAGCCGTGGATGCCCGCAGCCGGGGTGCGAACGTCTTGCGAGAGGGCGCAGCCTGCGGGCAGATCCCACACGCGCGAGATGCCCCGTCGCCAAGCAAGCCATCCCTGGCCAGAAAGCCAGGGCGTGCACAATACCCTCACCTAGATAGGAAATCGCTCGAGATGGAAGCAGGGACGCCACCTGCGGTTTTCTGATCGCATGCAAGCAGGATCGCCCGACGGGCCCCGCAGCCCAGCAGCGCGCCCATACACGATCCGCATTCCTGTCCGCGAAACGCCTCTTCTCCTGCAGCGCTCCAAAAAAGCGCGGCCCGAAGCAGCTGCCGCCCTGCGGAACGCCCCCTCGCTCCGCCCCGGATCGCACGCCGCCAGATCCCGCAGGACTCGCCCGCTCCCCGAGGGCGCTCGTCTCGACCGGGACAGGACGCGGCCCTCACGTCCATCCCCCAAAGCCCGAGCGTCGCCCAGCGAGCGCCCAAACCTCACGCCAGCCATCCTCGGAAGAAGCCCGCGCGTCGCCCGAGCCCCTCGGGCAGCCGCGCGGTCCCCAAAAAAGGGAGGGGCCCCGGCGGGAGACCGGAGCCCTGGGAGAGGGAGGCGAGTTGTGGACGGCATCGGCTCCTCGCGCCCGAAGTAAGACGGCGCGATCCCCTTGGGAGGGGGCCACGGCGGGAAACCGTGGCCCCTGGGAGAGGGAGGCGATGTCAGTGGCGGCGCGCATCGGCGACCGAAGGGCGCGCCAGCTCCCGTGCTTCCCTTGGGAGGGAACCCCGGTTGCCCGGGGTCCCAGGAGAGGGAGGCAAGGGAGGTGGGAGCCCGGCCCGGAAAGACCGGGCCCCCAAGGAGAGGGAGGCAAATCACAGCGTGCAAAGCGTCTGGCCGCGTCGTTCTCTCGATCATTTCCGCAGCTCGTTCGCTGTGCTCAGGAGTTCTTATTGGCTAACTCCTGATTGCTGGCACGTACAATACGCTGCGCCGCCTGCCCTGTCAACATCATCAAACTCAAAAGTTAGCCGTGGTTTCCTACTCATGATTCCTACACATATCTACCAAAAAGGTAGGGTGTAGCGCCAGAAAGGGGCGCGGGCAAAAAGGCCGCGACCCCGCCTCCCCGGCACGGTCGCGGCCCTAGTCTCACACCAGTCCTGGGTCCCACGCAGCGCAACGCGTCGCGCTACTTCTCCGCCTTCGCGGAGTCGCCAGCGGCAGATGCGGCGCCACCCTCTGCGGGAGCGCTCGCCTTACCGCTCTCGGCAGCGTCGCCCTTGGCAGAAGAGTCAGCCTTACCGGACTCGGCAGCAGCGCTCGCAGCGGGGGCCTTCTCGGAGGCGGCAGCCTCCGGCGCGGCGGCACCGTCCTCGGCGGGATCCTGGGCGTGCAGGATGCGCTCCACGTCGTCGTCAGTCAGGTCGTAGCGCAGGTACGTCTTGTAGAAGTCCTTGACCTTCTGCTCGATCTGCAGGTCAGGGAACAGGTCGGGATGCAGCTGAGCAGCGGCCCACTGGATCTGCAGCAGCTCCTCGACGCCGTAGCGATCCCAGCCGAACACGCCCTTCGGGTTCACGTAGACGGCACCGTTCTGGACGGCGGCAATCGAGGCCCAGTTCGGGTCGTTCAGGATCTGGTCGACCTCGTCAGCCTTGCCCGTGATGATGACGTCAGGGTTCCACGAGATGATCTGCTCCAGGGAGAACTGCGCCTGGGCGTTGCCCGTCGTGGACTCGGGGTTGGCGTTCACGCCGCCGGCGACGGAGATCCAGTCGTCGATGATCGTGCCCGTGCCGTCGAGCGTCATCGTGTACACCGAGTTGCCGTGCAGCACCTTCGGGCGATCAGCCTCGGCGATCGGGTCGGTGACCGCCTTGATGTCGGCGAGCGTCTGCTCGAGCTCGGCGTTGTACTTCTCGGCGATGGCCGGCGCCTCGCCGCCGAACACCTGGGCCGTCAGCGTGATGGACTGCTCCATCTCCTCGAACGTCTTGAACATGCAGTTCACGAGCGGCATGTCAACGCTGGCCAGCTTCTCGCGCAGGTCGTCGGTCGAGTCGAACACGACCTGCGGGGCAAGCTGCACGAGGTCCTCGTAGTTGAAGTCCTTGCCGAACGTGACGACGGCGTTGTTCATGTTCGGGCAGACCTTGTACATCCACTTGTACGCCTTGGGGTCGCAGTGCGTCGCGACGATGCCCTCGGCGTTCGTCAGCATGATGGAGACCTCGTTGTGGGCGTACCAGCCATCGGCGTACGTCTTGGGCTCGACCGGCACCGTGACCTCGGTGCCGCCCATGTCCGTCACGACCTGCGTGCCTTCGGCGGCCTCAGCGGCGCGAGCCTGGGCCCCGTCGCCCATGCCCAGCGTCGCGCCGGCCAGGGCAGCAACGCCCGCGGCGCCGGCCAGACCCAGAAAACCCCTGCGCGTCAGACGCATCTCATCGTTCATCAGAATCGTCCTTCTTCCCTCTTGGCGTATCCATGGCCTCAAAGCTCGGTATTCCCGCAGCTCAGAGGCCACGCCGTGAGTCCTTGCGGACGCGCGGTTTCCTTCGCAAGCCCCTTCGGACTCGCCTAGCGCGTATCCTAGGTTTACGCAAGGAAAGAGGCTCGACCATTCACCCATCAGTACCAAATAACAACGAAGGACTCACCATTTCTCCCAAAATCGTGCACGAGAGAGTCCAGTGAGCCCTCGCTCAGCCAAACAAGAGAGAGTCTTGTCTGCCTCTCGGCGATGGCGGAGCGCCACCGTCGCCTTGGGCGTGCGGCGCGTGGCCACGAGGCCCTCGGCGTTCTTGAGCATTAGAGCAGCGGCACGCACGTCTTGATGGGCATGCCGTCGTCGCCGGTCGCCTGCGTGATGCGCACGCGGATGCCGTAGGCGGCGCGCAGGTTCTCCTCCGTCACGACGTCGTCGACCGGGCCGTCGATAAGCGTGCGGTCGCGCTTGATGAGCACGGCGCGCGAGCAGCACAAAAAGGCGTGGTCGGGGTTGTGCGACGTCATGATGACGCCGCGCCCCTGCTCGGCCGCCAGCCGGCGCACGCACGACAGCACGCGCACCTGGTTGCCGAAGTCCAGCGCCGCCGTCGGCTCGTCCATGACGAGCATCTTGGGGTCCTGCACCAGGGCGCGCGCGACGAGCGTCATCTGCTGCTCGCCGCCGGAGATCTCCGTGAACGTCATGTCGCGCAGGTAGCTCACGCCCAGCTCGTCGAGCGTGGCCTCGGCCTTGGCGTAGTCCTCCTTCGAAGGCGTCGCCAGAGGGCCGAGGCGCGAGGCGCAGCCCGCCAGCACGACATCGAGCACCGAGAAGGGAAACGGGGGCTCGTGCAGCTGCGGGACGTAGGCCACGAGCTGGGCGAACTGCTTGCGCGTGAACTCGGAGCGCGGCTTGCCGTCGATGGTGATGCGCCCCTTGACCGGCGCGAGGAAGCCGAGCATCGTCTTGAACATCGTCGTCTTGCCCACGCCGTTGGGGCCGAGCAGGCACACGACCTCGCCGCTCTTGAACGTCAGGTCGACGTCGTGCAGGATGGCCTGGCCCTTGTAGCCGCAGTCGACGTGCTCCGCCGCGAGGATCATATCTGCTCACCTCCCCCCTTGCGCGTCTTGAGCAAGATGAAGAAGAAGAACGGCGCGCCGATGATCGACGTCAGAATGCCCAGCGGGATCTCGGACGCCATGAGCGTGCGACACGCCGTGTCCACGATCACAAGGAAGCCGGCGCCGAACACGAGCGACAGCGGCAGCACGACGCGGTTGTCCGGCCCCGTGATGAAGCGCACCATGTGCGGGATGATGAGGCCGACCCACCCGACGACGCCCGCGATGGCGACGACGGCGGCCGTGAGCAGCGTCGAGCACAGGATGAGGATCGCGCGCAGCAGCGGCACGTTCACGCCGAGCGACACGGCCTCGGCGTCGCCGAACGCCAGTGTGTTGAGGCGCCAGCGCAGCAGGAGCAGGGGCACGGCGCCCAGGACGTACGGGATGAGGAATATCTTGAGGTCGGCCCACGTGACCTTGGCGATGGAGCCCATGAGCCAGTACGTGATCTCGGGCAGCTTCGAGTCGGGGTCGGCCGTGTACTTGATGATGGAGACGAACGACTGGAACAGCGTGCCGACGATGAGGCCGCACAGCACGAGCAGCAGCGTCATGTTCGTGCCGTGGCCGATGCTCTTGCTCGAGAAGTACGTGAGCATGACGGCGACGAAGCCCAGCACGAAGGCGCTCGTCTCGACGATGCCTCCCCCGCCGTTCGTGAGCAGCAGCGCCAGGGCTGCGCCGAAGCTCGCGCCCGCCGAGGCGCCCAGGATGTCGGGCGAGACCATCGGGTTCTTGAAGAGGCCCTGGTACGTGGCGCCCGCGATGGCGAGCGCCGAGCCGACGAGCATGGCGGCGCAGATGCGCGGCAGGCGCACGTTGATGACGATGGTGACGTTGCCCTGCGAGAAGTCGCCCTGCATGCCGAAGAACTGCTGGCCCAGGATGCCGAGCACCTCCGCCGGCGGGATCATCGCGCGGCCCAGGCCGAGGCTGACGACGAACAGGGCAAACAGCACGGCGACGCTGATGACCGTCGCGAGCACCGTCGAGGAGCGACGCGCCTCGTAAGCGCCGTGGCGGGGAACCACTTTGCCGGCGACGAGGCCCGGGGTGTCATCCGACGGCGCGCCTGCCGCAACGTCCTTCTGCTCTTCGCCCGCCATAGGCGCCGCCCTCTCCTCTGCTGAATCGCACAAGACAGAGTGGCCCTACATCGGCAGGAGTGCCGAAAACCACTCGCGGTCTTGCATTGTAAACATGGCATGAAGAATAGGGAGCGCCTCGGGATATCGCTATGACCCCTCACCCAAAATCACAGCGGCGCCACAACAGGCGGGGCGCCCGAAAGGGGGCAGCGCGGTGAGAAAGCGCCGCCCAGCGCCGCAAGCAGCCCCCTACTGCTCGCCTCTCGGCCTTGCCGGCGTCCCGGCGTGACGCGCCTCCATCCGGCGGATGATCGTCCCGTACGCGGCGGCGATGACGTGCTGGAACAGCGTGCCCATCATGACGGGGAACATCGCGGCGTCCGGGAAGTACATCTGCGCGATGACGGCGCCCGACGAGATGTTGCGCGCGCCCGTCGTGATGCCGCACGTCAGGCTGTCACCCACGCCGGCGTGCAGCAGGCGCGCCACGACGTAGCCGAGTACGTAGCCGCTCGCCCCGAACACGGCCATCATGGCGGCCACCATGACAAGCGTCGGGTTGAGGTGGTGCATGGCGTCGCTGATGTGCGTCGAGTTCACGATGAGCACCAGAATGAGGAAGATTTTCGCGAGCGGCGCGATCCACGGCGCCACCTTGGCGTTTGCCTTGCCGTGCGACAGGTCGTTGCACGCGATGCCCAGCACGGCGGGGATGGCCACCATCTCGAGTAGGTCGACCATCATGCCCCACACGTCCACGTGCACGCTCGTCCCCATGAGTAGCTGCATCGTCAGCGGCATCGTGAACGGCGCCAGCACGGTCGATATGATGACGACGCCCAGCGACAGCGACTTGTTGCCCGTGAATATCTCCGTCCACATGAGGCCGTTGACGCCCATGGGCACGCAGTACTCGAGCACGATGCCCAGCAGGATGTCGTGCTGGCCCGGCAGCAGAAGGCCGCCGATGAAGAACGCGATGAGCGGCATGGCGACGAGCTCGACCACGAGCGCGGCGACGAGAAGCTTGGGCCGGCGCACGACGTCGAGCATCTGGCGCGCCGTCGCCCCCATGGCGCTCTGGAACGTCATGAACGCGAACAGCCACTCCACGGCGGGCGACATCCACTCGAACTGCCGGGGGAACAGCACGCCAACGAGGACGCACAGAGGCGCCACGACCATCATGTGGCCACCGATAAACCTGTTGAACGCGAACCAGGGGTTCGGCCTCACGCCACGCACCGCCTCTCAGACGTCCCACCAGCCCCGAAGGCCGCATCGCCCCTCCGGGGGGAGGGCATTGTCACGCCGAATGATTGCCGTCCCGTGTCATCCGCGAGACATTACAAAACGCTTGCAACTCGCGCGCGCGAAGAGTATTTTGGCACCGCGTATCTGTTTCAGGGCGAGGTGCAATTCCTCACCGGCGGTAAGGGCGTCCCGAGCGGCGCGCCGCTTTGGCATCTGCCAAGGTCAGCGTACCCGTTCGGTTCACGTGAGCGCCCAAGCCCGCGAGCCCAACGCGTGCTGTTGGGCCGATCCGGTGCAAATCCGGGGCCGACGGTATAGTCCGGATGAAAGAAACGGAGAGTGCGTTTTCCAATCTGGGAACCACTCGAAGGGCCCTCCGTAACCATGCGCGGGCTCTTTTTTGTGCCCGCGCGCCACGAAGGAAGGGGCACGCACATGAGCACGTCACCCGCACCCAAGCCAGCCGGCACGACCAGCGCCAAGACGCAAGCCCGCAAAAACGCGGCGAAGCGCAGCCATCTCGACACGCGCGAGCTCGTGACCATCGCGATATTCGCCGCCATGACCATGGTGCTGAGCTTCATCCAGATCCCGCTGTTCCCGCCCGCGCCGTGGCTGATGTACGACCCCTCGGGCGTCATTCCGCTCATCACGGCGCTGCTGTTCGGCCCGGCCGCCGGCGTCACGGTCGGCGTCATCGGCTGGCTGCCCCGCCTGTTCTTCGACCCGCTGGGTACGCTCATCACCGTCGTCGTCGTGGCGGTCATGAGCCTCATCACCGGCCTCATCTACCGCGCCAAGAAGACGTTCGCCGGCGCGATGGTGGGCATGGTCATCGGCGCCGTGGTCTTCATCGTCCTGGCCATCCTGCTCAACCTGCTCATCACGCCGCTGTACGCGCACGTGTCCATCCCCGAGGTCGCGGCCATGATCGTGCCGATCCTGCTGCCGTTCAACCTCATCAAGGTGGGCCTGAACGTCGTCATCACGGCCCTGCTATACAAGCCGGTGTCGAACCTCATCAAGCGTCGCGACAGCCGCTCTCACATCTAACAGAACAAGAATCACGGCCCAGAGGGGGGCGCGCCGGCAGGGGAAGCCGGGCCGCGCCCCCTGCGTGTCCTGCGTGTGCCCAAGAGGCGCGCGAAGAGTCCGGGGGAGGCATGGCCCATTCGATGGTAGACATCCTGTTCGATGACGTGTGCTACTCCTACGACGGGGAGACGGACGTGCTGCGACACGTCAGCCTCTCCATCGAGAGGGGCGAGTACATCGCGATACTGGGGCACAACGGCAGCGGCAAGTCGACGCTGGCCCGCTGCATCAACGCGCTCATCGTGCCCGACTCCGGCACGGTGCGCATCGCCGGCCTCGACAGCTCCGACCCCGACGAGCAGCTCGAGATCCGCCGACACGCCGGCATGGTGTTCCAGAACCCCGACAACCAGATGGTGACGAGCATCGTGGCCGACGACGTGGCGTTCGGGCCCGAGAACCTCGGCATCCCCCAGCCGGAGATCGTCGAGCGCGTCGAGAGCGCGCTGGCCGCCGTCGCCATGACCGACTTCGCGCAGGCCGACCCCTCCGAGCTGTCCGGCGGCCAGAAGCAGCGCGTCAGCGTCGCCGGCATGCTCGCCATGCACCCCGACATCCTCGTGCTCGACGAGCCGGGCGCCATGCTCGACCCCCGCGGCCGGCGCGGCGTGCGGCGCGTCATGCGCGACCTCAACGACACCGGCATCACGATCGTGCACATCACCCACTTCATGGACGACGCCCTCGAGGCCGACCGCGTCCTGGTCATGGACGCCGGGCAGCTCGTGCTGTCCGGCACGCCCGACGAGGTGTTCGCCCACGCCGAGCAGCTGCGCCAGCTGGGGCTCGAGCAGCCCTTCGCCATGCAGCTGGCCGAGCGTCTGCGCGCGCGGGGCATCGACGTGCCTGACTCGCCGCACATCGAAATCGTTGAGGAGGCGCTATGCCGCTTGCGTTCGAGCATGTGAGCTACCACTACGACTCCGAGGTGGTCGGCCCCGCGCTGGACGACGTCTGCCTCACCGTCGAAGACGGGCAGTTCGTCGCCGTCATAGGGCACACCGGGTCGGGCAAGTCCACGCTGGCCGAGCACTGCAACGGCACGAAGCTCCCCAGCGTGGGGCGCGTCGTCGTGGACGGCTTCTGCACGTCCGACAAGAAGCAGCGCCGCGAGGTGCGCCGCCGGGTGGGCTTCGTCGCGCAGTACCCCGAGTACCAGCTGTTCGCCGAGACCGTGGCGCTCGACGTCGCGTTCGGCCCGCGCAACCTGGGCATGAGCGACGCCGAGGCCGACGCCGCCGTGCACGAGGCACTCGAGCTCGTAGGCCTCGACTACGCCGACGTGGCCGACGTCTCGCCGTTCGACCTGTCCGGCGGCCAGAAGCGCCGCGTCGCGCTCGCCGGCATCATCGCCATGCACCCCAAGGTGCTCGTGCTCGACGAGCCGATGGTCGGCCTCGACCCGCAGGGCAGGCGCGAGGTGTTCGGCATCGTCAAGGAGATGCACGCCCGCGGCGACACGATCCTGATGGTCTCCCACTCCATGGACGACGTCGCCGAGGCGGCGCAGCGCATCGTCGTGCTCGACCGGGGACGCATCGTCGACGAGGGATCACCACGCGTCGTGTTCTCGCACGAGGCGGAGCTGCACAAGCGCGGCCTGGACATCCCACGCGCGGCGCACGTCGCCAACGACTTGGCCGCCCGCGGCTTCTCGTTCGGGACGGCGGGCGCCGACCTGCCGCTGACGCTTGACGACCTCGTGGACGGCATCGCCCGCGAGCTGGGGCACGGCGCGTCGGGGAAGGGGGCCGGCCGTGAAGACTAAGATCACGCTCGGCCAGTACTACAACACCGACTCGTTCCTGCACCGCATGGACCCGCGCGTCAAGCTCGTGCTCATGATCGCGTTCATGGTGAGCGTCTTCGTCGCCGAGCTGCCGTGGGGCCTCGTGCCCGTACTCGTCATGCTCATCGCCATGGTCGCCGCCTCCAACGTGCCCGTCCGCAAGATCCTGAGCGCCTGCAAGCCGCTGTGGTTCTTCGTCATCCTCACGATCGTCGTCAACGTCGTGCTCGTGCGCGAGGGCTCGCCCGTGTTCCACCTCGGGCCGTTCGCCGTGACGGACGAGGCGCTGCTCGCGAGCCTCTTCCTCGGCTTTCGCATCTTCGCGCTCATGCTGTCGGGCGTGATGCTGTCGCTCACGACGTCGCCCGTCGGCATCACGGACGGCATGGAGCGACTGCTCTCGCCGCTGGAGCGTCTCGGGTTCCCCGCGCACGAGATGGCCATGATGTACACGATCGCCATCCGCTTCGTGCCGACGCTGGCCAACGAGGCGAGCCACATCAAGGCGGCCCAGGCGTCGCGCGGGGCTAGCCTCGACGACGGCAAGCTCATCGACCGGGCGCGCTTCCTCGCCGCCATGCTCGTGCCGCTGTTCGCCAGCGCGCTGCGCCACGCCGAGGAGCTCGCCAGCGCCATGGAGGCGCGCTGCTACGTCGGCGGCGAGGGGCGGACGCGCTTCCACGTGCTCGCCGTGCGCGGTCGGGACTACGTGGCCATCGGCGTGTTCGCGCTCTACCTCGCGAGCCTCGTCGTAGTGGGCGTGCTGGCGTAGCCCGCGAGCCCGCAGGGAGCACCCCGCCACCCTCCCAGCGGGCTCGCAGCACAAAAGGCGCCTCAAGTGCATGCTTCTTGAGGCCCTCCTGCGCGGTTTCGCCGTCGAGTGCAGGTTTCTTGGACCCTCATGCCATCCCGCGAGTCGGCGCTCCAAGGAAACGGTCGCAAAACCGCAGGTCTCGCTCCCCTCCCCCACGTTCAGCAGGCTGTCGGGCACTCCGGTGCGCCCAACAAACCTGCACTCGAGGCCAGTTTTGCGCGCCCCCATCCCGAGAATCATGCACTTGCAGGGCTTCTTGCGCACGGAGCCGCGTGGCTACCCCGAAAACGCAGCCCGCGCCGCCGAAAGCAGCTCGGCCAGCCTGCTGCGGGAGCCCTCCAAGAACAGGAGCCCGTACTCCGTCGTCACGTCCACATCAAACGGGACGGGGATGAGCGGGTCGAAGCGGCCCACCAGCTGCTCGGGTGCCAGGTAGACCACGTCCTCGGCGTCGCAGAGGTGCTGGATGTTATCGTGGCCGGCCACCGGCGCCTCGCGCAGCTCGATGCCCGGGCAACGCTCATCCAGATAGGCCCGCAGGTTGGCCGCCCACGCCAGGCTGAACACGTAGACCTGCTGTCCGCGCAGGTCCTCGGGCGCCACGCTCGCACGGTGCGACAGCGGGTTGCGCGCCGACACCACGCAGCACCGACGCGACGCGTGCAGCGGCAGAAACGCGACGCGCCCCGCGCCTGCCACCCCCTCGGAGACGTCGCCGCCCTCGCGACGGGCCTCCTCCCCCGCCGCGTCCGCAGCCCCGCCATCGGGGCGCACGCCCTCGAGCACGTCATACGCGCCGGCGAGCAACCCGTGCAGCGGGGCGCTCTCTACGCTGACGTACTCGACGCGAACGTCGGGGTGCTGCTGCAGAAAGCCCGGCACGAAACGCGAGAACAGCGCCAACGAGTAGGTGGCCGACGACCCCAGGCGAATGGTCCGGCCGTCCGCGCCCGCGATCTCGGAGCAGCGCCGCACGAGCAGGTCGAGTTCGCGCCCGATGTGTCGGCACCCCTCGTAAAACGCGCTGCCCGCCTCCGTGGGCGCCACACCCTGCGCCGTGCGGTCGAGCAGCGCGAAGCCCAACTCGTCCTCGAGCCGGCGAACCTGCTGCGAGACCGACTGCGGCGTCACGAAGTGCCACTCGGCCGCCTTCGAAAAGCTCCCCAGGTCAACCACGTCGACGAACAGCCCTCGCTGCCGGTCGTTCATGCGCCGCACGCCCCTTTCGCCCGCGGCCGCGCCCATCTGCCAGCAGGCCCCAGCCCCGTCTCGCAGGCAGTCGCGACCCTTTCAGCTTTCCCTGGCTTCAATATATTCCTTGTATCCCCTTCATAATCTCGGCACTTCTCGGACACAGGAAATCCTTGTTAAATAGAGCCAACCGGCATGCAGGGGGCATGCCACAACACGTACGAAAGGGGCATTTTTCGTATGGACACCACCGTTTCCCGCCGCAACCTCATCAAGGGTGCCGCCCTCGGCGCCGCCGCCATGGGCCTGACCGCCGGCGCGTCTGCGCTGGCCTCCGAGAAGGCCTCCTCGGCCTCCGCCGACGCCCCGGCGTGGGACGCCGAGTACGACGTCGTCGTGCTGGGCCTGGGCGGCGCGGGCGCCAACGCGGCCGTCGCGGCCTACGAGGAGGGCGCGACCGTCCTCGTGTGCGAGAAGGCCCCGGAGGGCCAGGAGCCCTGCAACACGAAGGCCTCGGGCCAGTTCGTCATCGCCACGGACGACGCCGACCAGCTCTACACCTACTTCTCCCAGCTCATGGGCAAGTTCAACAACTGGGACGAGGACGCGCTGCGCGGCATGTGCGAGGGCGCGGCGGGCAACTGGGAGTGGATGACCGGCCCGCTGGGCGCCGATCCCGAGCTCGTGTGCCCGCCCGAGGACAAGAACCCCGTCGACAACTTCCCGATGGAGGCCGCCCAGGGCGCGAGCTGGCGCCTCACCGAGAACGCCTGGGGCCTGGGCCGCAGCGGCTACGTCTATCACTGGGACGAGTTCCCGGAGATCCCCGAGTCGCAGCACTGCCTGTGCCTCACCGCGTCGGGCACGCGCTTTGACGCCAGCTACTACAACCTGTGCATCAACGCGGTGAACGCCCGCGTCGACGGCGAGAAGCTCACCGTGTGGAAGAGCTGCGCCGGCAAGCGCCTCGTGACGGACGAGACCGGCGCCGTGACCGGCGTCATCGTCGAGAAGGACGGTGAGGAGCTCGCCATCAAGGCCAACGGCGGCGTGTGCCTGTGCACGGGCGGCTTCGAGGCCAACGCCGACATGATCTCCGACTTCACGCAGCTCCCCTACACCTACCTGCAGGCCGGCACGACGAACACCGGCGACGGCATCAAGATGGCCCAGCAGGTCGGCGCCCAGCTCTGGCACATGAGCAACGTCTCCGGCTACATGTGGACGCACCTCAAGGACGGCCTCACCACGGCCAACGGCCTCGGTGGCGCCAACGCCGCGTTCGGCATCTACGCCGGCCTCGACGGCTCGCGCTTCCAGAACGAGCAGGCCGCCACGCGCCACGGCCGCATCAGCATCGGCGGCCGCTGGATCTCCACGCCCATGCCGCTGCCCGCCTACCTCATCATCGACTCCGTGCACATCGCCGAGAAGCCGATGGGCTCGGGCTTCAGCGCCGACAACTCCGAGGAGATCGCCAGCGGCGAGATCATCTCCGGCGAGACGATCGAGGAGCTGTCCGCCAAGATCCGCGAGCAGGGCGACGCCCCCGACTTCAACGCCAACGGCGAGCTCGACAAGGCGCTCGAGAAGTACAACGCCCACTGCCACGCCAACGACGGCGCCGGCGAGGAGGACGACTACGGCCGCATGTGCACCGTGCCCGTCGAGACCGGCCCGTTCTACGCGATGAAGATCGGCCCCACGCTGTTCAACACGCAGGGCGGCCCGCGCCGCAACCAGTTCGCCCAGGTCATCAACACCGAGGGCATGCCGATCCCCGGCCTGTTCGAGGGCGGCGAGATGGGCTCCGTGTTCGCCGACATGTACAACGGCGGCGGCAACCTGTCCGAGACGATGGTCTTCGGCCGCTTCGCCGGCATGAACGCCGCCAAGCGCGCCAAGGGCGAGTTCGAGGGCGCCACGGAGAAGGCCCTGACGCACCAGGAGAAGCTCGCTGCCGAGGCCGCCGCTGCCGCTGGCGCCGCCAACGAGCTGGCCAGCGACTACGCCGACGGCACCTACGAGGGCTCCGGCCAGGGCTACGGCGGCAAGATGACCGTGTCCGTGACCGTCGAGGGCGGCAAGATCGCCAAGGTCGAGGTCGTCGACAACGCCGAGACGCCCACGATCGGCGGGCAGGCGCTGCCCGTGTACGCCGAGGCTGCCCCGACCGTGAGCAACCTGGACGACATCGACATCGCCTCCGGCGCGTCCAACACGCTCAAGGGCTTCAAGGCGGCCGTCATGGACGCCCTGAGCCAGGCGAAGTAATCCCCGGGACCGGCGCCCCTCGCGAGGCGCCGGTCCCCTTGCGCCGCATACGGCCCGCGTCGCCCTCCCCAGCCGGAGCGGCGGCGCGGGCCGTCTTCGTTTGCGCGTCGAGGGCCCCGCTCCTGGCGCGCGAGGCAGCACCGCACACCAGCACGCGAGAGGCGCGCCCGCCCGGGATCTCTCCCAGGCGGGCGCGCCTCGCATCCCTCCAGCAGGCCCCCGGCCCTTACTTCGCGGCGAGCTCGCGACCGACGAGGTACGGGAACGTCGTGCAGCAGGCGCCCAGGTTCTGCCCCTGGAATGCGAAGTTGTACGCGCCGGCGTAGAAGTCGCCGATCATCGTGCCGACCTCGTACAGGCCTTCGATCGGCTCGTCGGCCGCGTCGAGCACCTGGCAGTGCTCGTCGCAGCGCAGGCCGCCCATGACGCACAGGAACGTCGAGCCCGGCGTGACGCAGCCGTAGAACGGGCCCGTCTCGATGGGGTGCAGCAGCTCAGGGTTGACGTGAAACTCCTCGTCCAGGCCGTTCTTGGCGTACTCGTTGTACTTGGCGATAGACTCGAGGGCGTTCTCCTTGTCGAGCCCCTCCATCATGTCGATGAGCTCCTCGAGCGTGTCAGCCTTGAAGTAGCTGCCCGACTCGGCCGAGCTGTCCCAGCCCGCGATGAGCTGCTCGGGCGTCTTGGGCAGGAACGCGTCACCGTTGACGTTGTCGATCGTGCTGCCCAGCGTGTCCCAGATCTCCTGCGTATAGGCGTACTGCGTGTCCCAGATCGCGTAGGCGGTGCCGCCCTTGAGGTTCATGCGCGTGTAGGCGCCGAACGCGAAGTTCGTGTTCTCGTTATGGAAGCGCCTGCCGTCCTGGGCCAGGTTGATGCCCCAGAACGAGTCGACGACGCAGTGCGACGGGCCGCTGACGGCGCCGTTGATGGCGCAGGGGTTCGGGAAGACCTTCTGCCAGGCAGCGCCGACCCACAGGCCCATCTTCTGGCCCGCGCCGGGCATGAGACCGGTGTAGACCATCTCGCAGTCGTAGTCGACCTCGGGCGTGAGCACGTCCTTGAAGTGCTCCCAGGCATACGGCGCGAAGTGGGCCATCATGTCGAGGTCCTTGGAGAAGTCGCCCGTGGCCAGGACGACAGCCTTCGTGGCCTCGTACTTGATGTACTTGCCGTCGGCGTCCTGAGCGATGACGGCGCTCACGCGGCCCGTGTTGTCGTCATCGCGGATCAGGTACTGGGCGACGGTGCTGTAGTCGATCTCGCCGCCGAAGTCCTCCGTGAATGTGTCGGCCCACGCCTTGGCGACGAGCGGGGCGCCCTGGAACACGCCCATGGGGGCCTCGTCCGTCCAGAAGTTGTGCTCGCCCGCAGGGGTGTCGAGCACGCCGTCGACGTCGACGTAGGGCACGGCCAGCGAGCACTTGATGCCCTTGGCCTCCATCTTGTCGATCATCCAGTCCATGGACTCGCCCGACTTGTTCTCCCACACGGCCCACTTGCGCATGTCCATCATGCGGCAGCCGGCGACCTGGTCGATGGCCGTCTGGACGCGGCGCTTCTCGGGATCGTCCTCGATGCCGTGCTCGGCCTGGTACTTCGAGCCGATGGCCTGGAACGAGCCGCCGCGCGACAGCGGCTTGGTGCCGGCGGAGAACACGATGACGTCCGCGCCCTGCTCGGCGGCGGCGACAGCGCAGCACAGGCCGGCGGCACCGGAGCCCACGACGACGATCTCGTGCGTCTTGACCTCGGCGATCTGGTCCTCGGCGACGGGCTCGGGCGCCACCATGAACGACCAGGTGCCGTTGGCGAGCGTGTCGCGGGTCAGGATGGTGCCGGCAGCCGGCGCAGCCTCGGAGGCGATGGCGGGCACGGCGGAGGCGGCGGCAGCGCTTGCGGCGACGGCGCCCGCACCGGCCAGGAAGCTACGGCGGCTCACGGTAGTCTGCATGGATGATCCCCTTTTCTCTTGGATGCGACATGTCCGGCGCGCGGCGCTGAGCCCGCTCGGACGGCCGCGGCGGCGTCCCTTGTGCGCCGCGCTCTCGCGGCAAAGTCTACCGGGGATGCCGCGCGCACGGCGCCACCCAAAGTTCCGCCCGACCGTAACCAAGGGTTGCGCATCGCAGGCACGCATGGGTGCAGCTGATATACTGGGAGACATGCAAGCAGGGAGGGGGATCGCCGCCATGGACATCCGCGAGCTGCGCCACATCCTGGCCATAGCCGACGGCGGCACGCTCACCCGCGCCGCCGAGATGCTGCACGTCTCGCGGCAGGCCGTCGCCAAAACGCTACGGAGTGCCGAGGTGGAAGTGGGCGCTCCCCTGTTCGAGCGGCGAAACGCGGCGCTCATCCCCACGGAGCGCGGTGACGCCCTCATCAAGGGGGCGCGGCCGATCACGGCGACCTTCGACGAGCTGTGCCGTGTGAACCTGCGCCACCCCAGCGGAGCGCCGGCGAAACCGGATGGCGTTCGCGCGGCGCTGTCGATCGCGCTGGTCACCGGTGGCCGCGAGGCCCTTCCCCACGGTCTGCTCGAGCGCTACTCGGCACTCCACCCGCACGTCGCGCTCGATGTCGAAGAGATGAGCACCGACGCCGTCTTTGACGAGGTTCGGCGAGGCGGTGCCAATATCGGCATCGTCGGCACGCATCCCGAGCTCGCGGGCGAGTTCGATCGCCTCTGCGTGCGCCGCGTGGGCGTCTGGCTCTATGTGCCGGAGGGGCATCCGATGGCGGGGCGGGAGAAAGTTGCCCTCACCGACCTCGACGGGCTGGCCATGGTGACGGCCGGGCGGCACAACCACGTGCACCGCTTCGTCATGCTGCGCTGCGCAGAGGCGGGCGTGCGCCCCGACATCCGCGCGACAACGACGGACACGACGCTGCTCGGGCACCTCGTCAGCGAGCACAATGCTGCCTGCTTCGGCTTTCCGCCCGACGTGCAGGCCCCGCCGGCGGGATCGGCCACCGTCCGCCTCGCGATAGAGGGCGGTGACGAGTTCGGCACGTACCTCATCCGCAGGCCCGCTGGCAAGGGCCCAGTCCCAAGCGCGGCCGCCCGCCAGTTCTGGTCCATCGGGCAGGCCCTCGCCAAGCAAATCGGGGCGGAAGGGGCAGCATCTCACTAGGCGGCGCTCAGCCGCGTGGCCCTCACCCCTGGGATGGGCACTTCTTTCGGTTGTGCGAGGTTTTGCAAAACCAGCGACCGAAAATGGGCGCGATTTACGGCTGTGCCAGGTTTGCGCGGCTTCTGCAGCCACGAAGAGCGGCACTTCCCAGGAAAACCGCAGGTAACCAAGCAGCGAGCCCCGCATCACCCGCCGCAAACCTAGCACACCCGAAATTTGCGCCCAATTTGGCGACGTCGTTTTGCAAAACCTCGCACAACCGCAGATCGCGCCCACCGGGCACGCCCCCGAGGTGTCCCACGCCGTCGCCTCCGCAGGTGCGACGCCACGGCGAGCGTGCCCGCCGCTCCGCCTCCGCTCCCCTACCGCTCCCCGCCCCCGTCGTAGTACGCGCGCGCCGCCTGGCGCGAGGCCTTGGCGCGCAGGTTCGCCTGCCGGTTCCGCAGGTTGCGCACCGTGTCCTCCATGCCGGCGGGGATGTACGTCAGGCTGTCGAGGTCCTCGGGCAGATAGGCCGCCAGGCTGAGCTCCGCAGTCTGCGTCCAGGCCTCGGGGCGCGGGCCGAGCGCCGCCACCAGCGCGTGCACCTTTGCGCCCTCAGCTGTCAGGCGTTCCTCATACTCGCTCGAGATGCGACACGCGGCCGCAAGCTGCGAATCGAGGCCCGAGGTCCCCTCCCCGTAGAGGTCGGTTGTCTCCCACAGGACGTCGTAGCCCGCAAGCCCAAACTGGATGCGCGAGAACTCGTAGAGCGGCGCGCTGTCCGTCTTGAAGCTCACGCGCGCCCCGGGGCACAGCAGCTCGCGGTATACCATAAGGCGCTCGACGTGCGTCAGGCGCTTCGAGGCGTACTTTGCGGGCGGAAACGGGCTGCTGTAGTTGAGCGAGATGCCACCGAGCTCGCCCGGCGCGAATATCCGCGCGAGGTCATCGGCGTTGGCGCGCGTAAACACGACGTTGCCCACGCCCGCCTCCAGAGCCTTCTTCGCCGCCATGGAAACGCAGATGGCATCGCAGTCCATGCCGACGAACAGCACATCCGGCTCGGCCTGCGCCGCGCGCAGCGTGTAGGAGCCCTTGCCGCATCCCAGGTCAAGGCGCACCTCGCGCGCCTCCGGGCACCACGTCTGGGCCCAGGTGCTAGCCCTCTCGAGCGGAGTCGCCTCGATGACGGGGGCATACCACTCGAATCGCTTCTCGAGGTTCTTGGGACGACGGGCGCGCATGGGATCTCCTTGCCAGGGCACGGCGGCTAACGGGACGACAACTTTCCGCCCGGCATTCTAGCCAATCGCACCCCCGCGCGCACGCCTAATCCGCCCGCCCGTCATCGGCATCGGCCTCGCCGCGGGCGCGCGAGATGGCCGCGCAGGCCTCGGCGTAGCGCCGGGTCGAGATCGGCACGGTCTGCCCGCTCGTCATCAGGATGTCGTCCCGGCGGATGGTGTCGACGTATAGCGCATTCACGTAGTAGCTGCGGTGCACGCACACCAGGCCCCGCCCCGTCTGCCCCGACAGCACCTGCGCCACGCGAGTGATGCCCTCGCGCACACGAAACGCCTTGGACAGGCAGTACACGACGGTGCTCTGCCGGCTCGCCTCCAGATACACGACGTCGCTCAGCCGCACCATCTGCACGTTTCCATTGACGTCGCGCAGCTCGCTCGAGTTCTGGTAGCTCTTCTGGTTGGCCATGACCATGGCATAGCGATACGTCTCGCGGGCATAGCCGACGGGAAACGCCTCGTTGGGCTGCGACGCCGTCAGGGGGTCCGAGGCGTGGAGGTGCCAGAGGCGCAGCTCGCCGCCCTCGACCTCGCGCCACACGAACGTCACCCTCTGCCGCGAGGCAAAGGCCATCGACATCATAGGGTCGCTGTACATGAGGTACTGGCCGGCAACGACCACCGTGTCCTTGCTCTGCAGCACCGACCGATACTCTTCCTGCGTCATGACGCAGCGCGGCATCGCCTTGCATATCTCCACGTGGGTCTCCCGGAACATGTCGGCGTCGAAGCAGTACTGTCCTTCCTGGGCGCCGATCCACGTGAAGTCCGGCGTCAGCACGCTGCAGATCCAGTCGGTCTCGCCGTTGTAGAACCGGTGCGCAAACTCCTGTGCCAGCGCGACGGCTTTGGCAGATCGTTCGGTACGCGTTGAGGCCACAGCGGCTCCTCCTCTTCGGCACTCCAGGGCAGGCGGCAGGCGCGGCCCTACCGGCGTCCGTCGGGCGCCCCGGCCCCATTGTGGCACGGTAGAAAGCCGGCCATGTGTCGCATTCCCTCGAGATGTCCTACGAGCAATCAAACGTGCCTTTTTACGGAACGAATGGCGCGGTCAACAGATGCATCTTGCCATCAGCCCCGCGGGCGACAGTGCGCCGAACAAGCGTGACCATTTCACGCGCCAGCGTCGGGAAAGCCGGCCATTCCTTTCGCGCGATGGCCCGGGATGCTACGCTCACCGCATATCGCAGTCCTTGCTGGGCCGCATCGCGGGGCGAGGGGACGCCTCGCAGGAGCGCGGCCGCACGTTCGAAGGGAGACGCCATGGGCAAGCCCGACCTCGCGGAGCTGATGGGGAAGACGAAGCAGTGCCTCTCGGTCGATGACCTCAAGGCTCTCATGGAGTCGTACGGCATCTGGCTGAACGACGCCGCGGCGCAGGCGGCGTTCAAGACCATAGAGAGTGCGCGGGCCGCCTCCCTGAACGACGCCGAGCTCGTCGGGGTGACCGGCGGCGTCGAGAGCCCCCGCCTCGGGACGAGCGCCGAGGAGCTCGCCCGCACCGAGGCCGACCAGGCCCTCCTTGCCATGCTCGAGCGCTTCATCTTCTAGGGCCGCGGCGCAAGCCGGCCGGGCGTCGGCAACCCCCCGGCCGACCCCGCCCTCTACGCGAACTGGCTCAGGTAGAGGTCCGCGTACGCACCGCCCGCAGCCAGCAGCTCCTCGTGCGTACCCTGCTCGACGATCGTGCCGTGGCTCATGAGCAGGATGAGATCCGCGTCCACGATCGTCGAAAGCCGGTGCGCGATGACGAAGCTCGTCCTGCCGTGCATCAGCCGCTCCATCGACTCCACGATGGCCCGCTCCGTGCGCGTGTCCACGTTCGACGTCGCCTCGTCCAGGATGAGGATCGACGGGTCGCACAGGAACACGCGCGCAATCGTGATGAGCTGGCGCTGCCCCTGGCTCAGGTTCTCGCCGTCGCTCGTCAGCCTCGTTTCGTAGCCATGCGACATCGTGCGTACGAAGAAGTCGACGTGCGCCATCTTTGCCGCCGCGACGATCTCCTCCCGCGTGGCATCGGGCCGTCCGTACGCGATGTTCTCGGCAACGGTTCCGTCAAAGATCCACGCGTCTTGCAGCACCATTCCGAAGTTGCGGCGCAGGTCGGCGCGGGCCATCTGCCGCGTGTCCACCCCGTCGAGCGTGATATGCCCACCGTCGATCTCGTAAAAGCGCATGAGCAGGTTTACGAGCGTCGTCTTACCCGCGCCCGTCTCGCCCACGATGGCGATCTTGCGCCCCGGCTCGGCAACGAACGACACGTCGTGCATGAGCGGCTCCTCCGGGTCGTACCCGAAGCGCACGTGCTCGAAGGCCACGCGCCCCGCAGGCCGCGCCGCCAGGGCCTCGCCCGCCCCCGGCAGGCGCGCCGGCTCCGCAGGCTCTGGCTCGATCTCGCCCTCGTCGAGGATGTCGAACACGCGCTCGGCCGAGGCCAGCGCCGATTGCAGCGTGTTGATCGTGAACGACATCTGCGACAGGGGCTCCGACGCCTGGTAGACGTACTGGAAAAATGCCTGGAACATGCCGACGCTCAGCGACCCCTGGATGAGCATCCGTCCCGCCAGCACGGCGATGATGACCTGGGACAGGCGGATGACGCTGCGGATAAGCGGGTTGATGGCGTTCGTGATGAAGTCCGCCTTGCGCGTCGCCTCAGCCAGCTGCTGCGTGGCCTCGTGGATGCGCGCCGAGCTGCGCCGCTCGCAGTTGAACGCCTTGATGATGGTGCGCCCGCTGTACGCCTCCTCGACCTGGCCGGTCAGGATGCCCGTGCAGCGCTGGCGCTCCGCCGCAAGGTACAGCGTCTTCTTCGCCACGAACTTCGTGACAAACGTCGACAGCACGGCGAACACGAGGAACACGCCCGTCAGCAGCACGTCGTAGCGCAGCATCATCACGAGCGAGCCCGTCACCATGCCCACGGCCGTCAGCAGGCGCAGCAAGCCCGTCTGCAGCACCTCGGACATCTTGTCGAGGTCGTTCGTCGTGCGGCTGATGATCTCGCCGGGCTTGTGCGCGTCGAAGTACGCGAGCGGCAACCGCGCGAGCTTGTCGCCCACGGCGTTGCGCAGACGTAGGTTGAGGCGCTCGGCAAAGCTCGCCATCGTAAAGCACTGCAGCGAGTAGAACACCCACGCCGCCGTCCAGATGAGCAGGTAGACGAGGATCTGCCGGCCGCCGTCCTCCCACGTCACGGAGAACGGCTGCTCGCCGGCGAACGCGGCCTGGATCTTGCCCCACAGCAGGTCGATAAGGTAGGCGCTGTATGCCGGCGCGGCGATGCTCAGCGCAACGTAGCACACGATGGACGCCATGACGACATAGAAGCGCCAGTGCTGGTCGGAGGCCGTGCGCCACAGGCGGCGCACCGTGGCCCACACGTCGCGCGGCACCTCGAGCTCCTCCTCGTCGATCCCGTCCTCAGCATCAACCAGCCCTGCGTCCTGAGCCGCCACCTCGGCGGCGTCGGCCCGCACGCGGCCGCGCTCCTCCTCGCGCTCGCTACTCATGCGCCTCACCTCCCTTCATCTGCGACTCGGCTATGGCGCGATACGTCGGGCAGCCCTCCATGAGCTCGCCGTGCGTGCCCAGCCCCACGATCCGCCCGTCCTTGAGCACAACGATCTGGTCGGCATGCAGCACCGTGTTGATGCGCTGGGCGATGATGAGTACCGCAGCGTCGCTGACCTCGCGCTTGAGGGCGGCCCGCAGCGCGGCGTCCGTCTTGAAGTCCAGCGCCGAGAAGCTGTCGTCGAACACGTAGAGATCGGCCCGCTTCACGAGGGCGCGCGCAATGGACAGGCGCTGGCGCTGGCCGCCCGAGAAGTTCGTGCCGCCCTGGGCCACGCGCGTCTGCAGGCCGTGGGGCAGCTCGAAGACGAACGACCCCTGGGCGACCTCCAGCGCATGGCTCATCTGCTCGTCGGTCGCGCTGGCGTCGCCGTAGCGCAGGTTGTCGGCGATGGTCCCCGAGAACAGCCACGCCTTCTGTGGCACGTAAGCAACGTGATCGCGCAGCTCGGCCTGCGCCATGCCGCGCACGTCGACGCCGCCCAGCGTCACCCGGCCGCTCGTCACGTCATGCAGGCGCAGCAGCATCTTCGCGATCGTCGACTTGCCCGAGCCCGTGCTGCCGATGATGGCCGTCGTCTGGCCGCGCCGGCACGCGAACGTGATGTCGTGCAGCGTGTCCTCGTCGGCGTCGGGGAACCTGAACGTCGCCCCCTCGAACGCCGCCACGACCTCGCCCGCCCGAGCAGTCCCGTCCGCGTCCTTCGAGGCGTGCCCCACATCCCCGACGGCACCCTCCGTCGCGCTCGCCACGGCCCCGTCGCGGATCTCCGGCACGAGGCCGATGACCTCCTGGGCACGCTCCAGGCAGATCTTTGCTCGAGGCAGCATGAGCGCCACCATCTCGGCCATCATGACGTAGAACAGGATGAGGATCGCGTACTCCGTCAGCGCCGTGATGCTGCCGATCTCCATGGCGTGGGCGCCCACGCGATCGGCGCCCAGCCAGATCACGAGCACGCACGCCAGGTTCATCAGGAAGAACGAGAAGCTGTCGAGTCCCGAGAACAGGTAGTTCACGCGGATGGCCGATGTCGCATAGTCCGAGAACGCCTTGTTCAGGCGCTTCTTCTCGTACGGTTCCTTGCCAAACGCGCGGATGACGCGTACGCCGGTCACGTTCTCGCGCAGCACGACATTCATGCGGTCGATGAAGCGCTGCAGCTTCTCAAAGATGACGGCCGCCTTCTTCACGATGACGACGGCGAGCGTCAGCACCACGACGACGATGCCGAACAGCAGCCAGCCCACCTGCACGTCGATAGAAAACGCCAGCACGATTCCCATGACGCACATGATGGGCACGGGCAGCACCATCTGCACGGTCATCATGAACGCGCTCTGGATGACGTTCACGTCGTTGAGCGTGCGCGTGATCATAGAGCCGGTGCCGAAGCGTTCGAAGTCCCCGCCGGAGAACGCCAGCGACGCGTCGTAGACGGCGTTGCGGATATCGCGCGCTATCTTGGAGGCCAGCGAGGCGCACAGATAGTTGCCCAGAAGCGCCCCGGCGCCCGACAGAAGCGTGACGCCGAGCATGACGGCGCCGCGCTGCAGCACGTAGTCGAGATTGCCCGACGTGACGCCGACGTTGATGATGTCCGCCAGGATCGTGGGGATGAGCAGGGCGCCGGCGACGTCGGCGAGCAGCGCGACGATCGTGGCGACGGCCAGCGGCCAGTACGGCCTGAGGAAGTGCAGCAGCGTCTTCATAGGGACTGGGGACCTTCCGGCGAGCCTCACGCAGACGCTGGCCTCCCGGCAGGCTCGTCGGCCAGCCAGTACCCGCGATCTCGGCTCACATCGCTTAAAAGTCATTATTTCGGACTATCTAGTCTCCTATTGTAGAGCAAGTCGCCTTCGACTTCCACAAAGGCCCGGCGGCAGGCGCCATTCGCCACGCAGCCAACGTCACTCAGCTGGTCACCCACAGACCTGACAAAACATCAAAAGCAGCCCAAAGCAAAAGCCCGTCGCAACAGCAGCCCATCAAAAAAGGGCGTCTCAGGCCCATGTGCCTGAGACGCCCTCGTCATGGCTCCGTCGTAGCCAGTCGCCCGCGCTATGCCCCGAGCGCGTCGAGCGCCTGCGCCAGGTCGGCGATGATGTCGTCGGCGCTCTCGAGGCCGCACGACAGGCGCACGAGACCCGGGTTGATACCGCAGGCCACGAGCTGCTCGTCGGTGAGCTGGCGGTGCGTCGAGCTCGCGGGATGCAGCACGCACGTGCAGATGTCGGCTACGTGGACCTCGAGGCGCACAAGCTTCAGGTGGTCGATGAACGCCGCCGCCTTCTCGCGCCCGCCCGCGATCTCGATCGACATGACGCCCGAGCACCCGCGCGGCAGGTACTTCTGCGCCAGCGCGTGGTAGGGGTCGCTCTCGAGGCCCGGGTAGCTCACGTGCTCGATCTCGGGGCGGCTCGCCAGGAACTGCGCCACCTTCAGGCCGTTCTCGCAGACGCGGTCCATGCGCACGGGCAGCGTCTCCAGGCCCATGTTCAGCAGGAACGCCGTCAGCGCCGCCGGGTAGCAGCCCAGGTCGCGCATGAGCTGGACGCGAGCCTTCGTGATGTAGGCGGACTCGCCGAACTGGTCGACGTACACGATGCCGTGGTAGCTGGGGTCGGGCGTCGTGAGCCCCGGGAAGCGCTCGGCGTTGGCGCGCCAGTCGAACTTCCCGCTGTCCACGATGGCGCCGCCGACGGTCTGCGCGTGCCCGTCGAGGTACTTCGTCGTCGAGTGCACGACGATGTCGGCGCCCCACTCGAACGGGCGCACGAGGTAGGGCGTGCCGAACGTGTTGTCCACGACCAGCGGCACCCCATGGGCGTGCGCCACGCGGGCGAACTTCTCGATGTCGAGCACGTTCATGGCCGGGTTGGCCATCGTCTCGCCGAACAGCGCCTTCGTGTTGGGGCGGAACGCCGCGGCGATCTCCTCCTCGCTCGCGTCAGGCGACACGTAGCTCACCTCGACGCCGAACTTCTTGAACGTGATGGAGAACAGGTTGACCGTGCCGCCGTAGATCGTCGCCGAGCTCACGACGTGGTCGCCGGCCTCGAGGATGCTGAGCAGCGCGATGAACGTGGCGCTCTGACCGCTCGTCGTGCACAGCGCGCCGACGCCGCCCTCGAGCGCGGCGATCTTCTGCTCGACGAACGCGACGGTGGGGTTGGAGATGCGCGAGTACATGTGGCCGTCGACCGTGAGGTCGAACAGGCCGGCCACGCTATCCGTCGAGTCGTAGCGATACGTCGTGCTCTGGTAGATGGGCAGGCTGCAGGGCTCACCGTTGCCGGGCGTGTAGCCGGCGTGCAGGCAGGCGGTCTCGAAGTCCATGGGGCGTCCTTTCGCAAGGCGGTTGAAAATGTGTCGTGGGCGGCGCACTCGCGCGTCGTTTCAAGAAGTCTACTCCGCCTCGACGGGCGTCAGCACGCTCACCCACACCTCGACGCGCGCGATGCGGTTACCCTCCATCTCGCGGACGAGGAACCGCAGCGTGCGCACCTCACCGGGCGCCTCCTTGACGTAGACCGTCTCCTCGCCCTCCTCCGGGATGTGGTCGAACAGGTCGAGCAGCAGGCCAGCCAGCGTGTCGCAGCTGTGCAAGCCCTCCTCTTCCTCCGGATCGATACCCAGCACGTCCACCAGGTCGTCCATCGGGTACGAGCCGTCCATGAGGAAGTGGCCTGGCTCGACCTCTTCGGGCGCGTCGTCGCTGACGTTGTCGTGCAGGTACTCGTCCTCGAACTCGCCGACGATCTCGTTGAACACGTCGCCCAGCGTCACGATGCCCGCCGTGCCGCCGTGCTCGTCCACCGCGATGGCGATCTTCGTCCGGTTCGTCCGCAGGCTGTCGAGCAGCGACGTCACGTACATGCTCTCGGGCACGGCCACGATGCGGCGGATGCGCAGATCGGACATCGTGGCGTCCGGGCCCAGGTCGTAGAGGTCCTTTATGTGCACGAAGCCGACGATGTCGTCCTTGTCGCGCCGGTAGATGGGGTAGCGCGTGAACTTGTGCTCGTCGACGATGGCGAGGTTCTCCTTGAGCGTGTCCTCGAGACACAGGCACACCATGTCGGTGCGCGGCGTCATGATGGACGCGACCTCCTTCTCCGTGATGTCGAAGATGTTGTCGACGAACTCGTTCTGCTCCGAGTCGATGAGGCCGCTCTCGGTGCTTTCGTCGATGAGCAGGCGAATCTCGTCCTCGGTGTACACCTGGTGCTCGTCGGCCGGATCGTGGCCCAGCAGGCGCATGACGCCGTTCGTGATCGTGTTGAACAGCCACATGATGGGATACGTGATGCGGTAGAACCACACGAGCGGCGTCGCCGTGAACAGGGCGTAGCGCTCCGTCGAGAATATGGCGAGAGACTTGGGGATGAGCTCACCCACGACGATGTGCAGCGCCGTCACGATGACGAAGCCGATGGCCACCGACACGGCCTCGACGGCGGCCTCGGGCAGGTGGACGAGTTCGAACAGCGGGTGAAACAGGGCGGAGACGGCCGGCTCGCCCAGCCAGCCCAGAGCCAGCGACGCCAGCGTGATGCCGAGCTGGCAGGCCGACAGGTACGCGTTCACGTTGCCGGCGATGAGGCTCGCGTTCTTGGCACCGGGGCGACCCTCAGCGGCAAGCATGTCCACCTGGCTCTTGCGCACGCGGACGAGCGAGAACTCCGCCACGACGAAAAACGCGTTCATGAGCAGGAAGAAGACGACGAGAAGCAGGCTAAGCGCTACGGGCATGGGGGCCGATGACCTCCTGGGTCGCGACGAGTCCGAGACAGACGTGCAGGTATGCGTCCTCCCGAGCAGGAGGGCAGCAAGATGGTACCTGAAGCAGGCAGGCAAAATGTATCGAACTTGTCGGCCCCGCGACCGGCGGCCGGATTCTCGGCATGGGCGCGGGCAACGCTACGCCACGCGGCCGCCCAGTCGCTCGTACACGCTGAGCACGGTGTGGCGGCGACGCGTCTTGGGCGGGAACACCGCATCGAACGCCGGCATACCCACCTTGTAGATGAACGCGACCTGCAGGCGCTTGAGGAGCCCCGTCGGCGTCGACTTCGAGGCATGCAGACGCCGATCGAACTCGTCGAGATAGGGGCTCCGCTTGGCGTAGCGCCAAAAGCACTCGGCCATGTCACAGGAGGGATAGAGCCACGGCCTGCCGTCCGGCCCCGCGTAGTGCACGATGTAGGGGTCGCGCCGGGCCGCGTCGTAGTCGTCCTGGATCTCCTGGGGCGCCTGCGCCACGATGCGCGCACGGCGGAGGAACTGCCAGTCCGTCATGAAGTTCCATCGGGTGTCGACCCTCACATAGCGCCCGCGCGCCACGTGGTTGAGCACGTCCTGATCGGGCCAGCGCAGGCGGTTGTTCTGTGCGAAGTCGAGCATGTCCTCGAGCGGACAGTCCCGCCGCATGGCCTCCAAGTTCATGAGCACGACGCCCGACTGGAAGTATGTGTACGGGTCGCTCAGGCCCACGACGTCGTCGATGTGGGGGCGCACGCACGTGTCGTACCCGCTGTAGATGCCTGCCGTGTCTGCGTCGCGCGTAGCCGCCAGCAGGTTGTCGCCGAGCTCGACGTCGTACAGGTCGGCGAGGTCGCGCAGCACGATGAGATCGCAGTCGAGATAGATGGCCTTGCGCACGCTCGGCAGCAGCGTGGGCGCCACGAGGCGAAAGCTCGCCTCCGCGCGGAAGCGCCCTCGCCGGGGCAGCCTGACAGACTGCAGGGCCGCCGTGACGTCGAGAAAGCCGATGTCCACGTTCTCGGAGGCAACCTGACTCGTCAGCGTCTCCATGGAAGCCTGAGAAAGCCCTCCGGTCAGCACGACGACGTCGTAGCGGCGATCGGGACTCACGTGATCGACAATGGACTCGAGGGCGGCGGAGAGGTAGGGCACAAAGAACTCATTGGATGCGAGCAGCACGACGACGTCGGAGAACGAAAGGTTCAGTTCAGCGGCCGTCTTCGCGAGGAAGGCGGTCGGCGCAGCTCCCTGCGCAGGTAGGTCCGGTGTGTCGGCGGCTGTCCGTTTCATGAGTCAGCATTGTACTCGATGGGCAGAGAATCATTCCTTTCAAACTCGTCACGCGAGCGAAATTGATCCCTCCGTGCTAATTCTTGCCCCTCGCTCACACAAAGCTCTACGAGTGCCCTACGCCGCGCGCTCAACCCCCAGCTAGTCCGTCTCCCCAAGATAGCTCAGGAACGCCTCGCGCATGCCCTTGCCGCGCTTCTGCGACATGGGTATGAGCTCCCCGTTCGTCAGCAGGATGTCGTTGCGCTTCATCTCGCTGATATGCGCCATGTTCACCAGGAAGCTCTTGTGCGGCTGGATAAACGACGCCGGCAGCTTGTCAGCCAGCTCAGACAGCGGCATGTATGTCTCGAGAACACGAAGGTGCGTGTGGATGCGCAGCTTGCGACGATCGCTCTCCGCGTACAGGATCGAGCGGGGCTCCAGCGCGACAATGCTGCCGCCCGTCCGAACGGCGATGGCACGGCCCGCGAGCGCCCGCAGGTTAGCCAGGGCCTTGTCGAGCGCGTCAAACAGATCCTCTCGCTCGACAGGCTTCGTCAGAAAATAGACATGCTCCGTTCGGTAGACGCGCACACAGTATTCCATGAAGGCGGTCACGTAGATGATCTGCGTCCCGCAGCCTGAGGGGAAGCGCCTCTGGATATAGTCGACGCTCGGCTCCGTATCGGAGTTCAGCATGATGTCCGTGAGAAGGATGTCGGGCTCTCCGCCGTCGGCAAGGCGGCCCTCAAGCTCCTCAATAGACGACAGGCACTCCGTAGCGAACTCGCAGCCGCGCGCATGCGACCGAACCATCTGCTCGAGCAGCTCGGCCTGGTCAGCGTCGTCCTCAAGGATGAACAGCCGATACATAGCTTTGATACCCCCCCCCACGTCGTTTCTGCCCGGGAAAGATCCCCCTCTCGGGGTACCCGAGGCGCCGGCGTTCCCAGCGCTCACCGCCACTTTAGCTATCCTTCAGTAAGGAGTCAGCTCCTAGAATACGAAAGACGCCTTTCGTGTCATGAAGTAAGTCATCCACGCTCCAACGACAACGACGGCCCACAAACGAGGGGTTGTCCCCCGCCTGTGGGCCGTCGAAACAAAGCGCGCATTCTTACTCGGGCGCGATCCTAGCCATCAGAGCGCGAAAAAGCGTTCCTCATGTGCTGAGAAGACGTGAGCAGCACCTTGTCGAGCAGGTCGTCCGTCCGCTTCTTCAGCTCGTCTGCCATACGATCGTTGGCCGCGGCCAAAGCATCGCGCACGTCCTGCGACGCCTCGCTATCAGCACCCGCCGTCGCCCCCGCAAGCGCTCCGACCTGCGCGTCAGTCTCGCGCAGAAGGCGATGGCCGAAGCCGCCCGTCTTGAGCTGGTAGCGCTCGATGTCGGGCGCACACTCGTTGAAGTGCGGGTCAGCAAGGCCCGCGATGAGCCGGTTCGCCCAATAGAAGCAGTCCGTCGACACCCGCGCCGTCGTGTTGCTGAGGTACTCCGGCGTGCGCTCGACGTTCGCATAGAACGGGGCGAGCGTGTTGAACGGGTTGGAGCCATAGGCAACCCACTGGATCACGCGCAGCGACTCCGGGGCGTAGGGGCGCACCTGCAGCACGGCGAGCTGCCCATTGCGGTTGATGCCGATGGGACGATAACAGCCGCGTGTACGCTCGTCTCCCTTGCGCCCATACGGGTCGAACGGCGTGCCCTGATAGTGCAGAGAGAGCGCGTACTTCACGTCCTCGATCGTAAGCTTGCGCTCAGGAATGCGGCACCAGGGAATGTCGTCGTCCTCCGGGCGGCACGTGGCATTCGGCCCGTCCCACTCCTCATCGTGCGGGCTGAGGAAACGCTGCATCGCCCACGCACGAGGCGTGTTGTAGACGTGATCGCTGTCAGAGTGGGAGCCAAAAGCCTCTCGCGGATTAAAGAGGCCATCAAACGCGCGGTCGAGCACAACCCCGGGCTCATCATCGAGCACGTCTTCGAGCGTACCATCGCACGCGTCGTCAGCGTCATCGGCGTCGAACGTCAGATCCAGGTGATTGGACGCCATGAACTCGCGCAGGTCGGCGCTGCACATGAAATCACGCTGCTCACCCAGGGCGTCCTCAAGGTCAAAGACGTCGAGGCCAAGCTGATTCGGAACCGTGGCATAGCAATCATCGGGAACGCGTCGGGCGATCCAGTGGTGGCCGCCAACCGTCTCAAGCCACCAGATCTCGTCGACATCCGAGAACGCAATGCCGTTCATCTCATAGGTGCCGTACTGTTCGAGCAGGCTGCCCAGCCTCTGAACTCCCTCGCGAGCACTGCGAATATAAGGGAGAACGATGGTAAGCATGTCCTCCTCGCCGATGCCTCCAGGCACCTCGGGCTCGTAGCCCTCTTCACCCGTCACGCCCCTGGCAGCACGATATTCCACGAAGGGATCAGCGCCGAGAACGCGCTCGTTCGTCGTAAGCGTCTCAGTCGCGCTCATCGTGACGTTTGCAGAGTTCACGCCCGCTTCGCCCCAGATACCCTCCCCTGGAAGAGCATTCGGCATGGAAGTATAGCGAAGGGGATTGTCAGGCAAATCGATAGTGAGGTGAGAAATCACGCTCGTATAAAGACGAGGCTGATCCTCAGGCTGAACAACCGTGAAGTTCTTCGGCGTAAAGGTGCCCCCGCCAGAGTCTTCGTTGCGAGCAACGATCGTCGAACCGTCATAGCTTGCTTTCTTGCCAACGAGCAACGTAGTGCAGGGCATACGCAACCTCCTTTACCGCCCGAGAGGGCAGCAGCAGGGCGGGCACAATTCGATACGCAGTGTACCCGAAACAGGCAAGAGCATCAGCGCAGCCCAAAACACCCAGGATGTCCCCAGCCCCCCCAAACGCGAGAGGGGCCCCTCGCGGGGCCCCTCCTGTGCGTCTCTGCTCTGCCGGCGCGCCAAGCGCCTCGCGCGAGCCGGCGGCGCCCTA